>NZ_JBKQOT010000592.1:0-4046 GCF_052145395.1 Roseiarcus sp. | reverse complement strand
CGCCGCCCTGCCGGTAATAATCGCACTGTTCGTAAGAAAGTAATTTCCGTCCTGCCCAGGCGCTGTGCATCTCTTTATTGTCGGACGGGCACATCACCCTGTAGGTGAATTTGTCCCCCACGCAGATGGGTTTAAACCACTCGCGTTCGCACCCGGAATAATATCCCGCAATTTCCGGAATCATCGGGCCGTGGTCCAGCGGTGACTGTGCGTAGGTGATCGTATACAGATAGTTCGGCGGCGCGATTAAACACTTGTATTTGGTTGTCTTGGCGTATTCGGCATCGCGGTACAACGGGTTTAAATCGCCTTCGCCGTTCACGAAAATTCTGATTCCGTCTTCGGTTGCTTCGCGGTTCATGGCACGCCGAACATGGTCGTGACCTTGTGCGCCGCGATGTCCGAGAGAACGTGGCCGGGGTCGAAGGTCCGGTGAAGGACGATGAACGCGCCCTTTTGCAGGGCCGCCAGCATGGTCACGTTGAGGCCGCCGATGTGGAAGATCGGCGCGGGGACGATCGTCGCGTCGTCGGCGAGCATGTCGATCGTGTGCATGCTGCTCGCGTTGTTCCACCAGAAGTTGCCGTGGGTCAGCATCGCGCCCTTGGGCCGGCCGGTGGTTCCCGACGTGTACATGATGAGCGCAACGTCGTCCTCGCGCGCCGGAACCTGCGCGGTCGCCGGCGGGGGCCCCTGGATCCAGCGCGCTTCGTCCTCGGCGGCGAGCGTCGCCTTGAGCGACGTCAGCCGCGGAAGCTGCGGCTCGATGACCGCGCGATGGGCCGCATCGACAATGAGGACGCTCGCCGCGCAATCCTCGATCATGAAAGCGAGCTCGGGGCCGGTGAGGCGGAAGTTGAGAGGCACGAAGATCGCCCCGAGCCGCGAAGAAGCGAACATCGCGAACAGGAACATCGGCTGGTTGTGACCGAGGAACGCGACCCGGTCGCCGGGGTTGATGCCGATCGCGGAGAGACGGCCGGCGCAATCCTCGATCGCGCGCTGCATCTCGCCGTAGGTCCACTCGCGGCCCTCGAAATGGAGCGCCCGGCGCTCGGGCGTGCGCAGCGCGCGCTCGCGGAACCAGTTCGCAAGCCCGATGTCCGGCGTCATTTGTTTCTCCCGATCTTTTGTTCTGTCGCGTGAAGATGAACGCCCTGTCGCCGAGACGTCAATTCCGCTCTGTTGATCGCCGTCCTGCGCCGCCGTCGGCTACGCCGTGGCGCCCGCTCCCTTAACCGGAGGCTGCGCGACGCCCTGCTCGGCCGCCGCCGCCATCTGCGCGCTCTTCGCTCGCCTGAAGGCCGGGCGCGCCCTGGCGCGTTCGTAATAGGCCCGCAGCGATCCCGGCGCCTGTTCGAAAAGGCCAATGAACTTGAGCATCATCAACGCATAGCCGACCGAGATGTCGGCGACGGTGAATCGGCCGGCCGCGGCGTAATCCGCGCCGGCCATTAGGCTCTCGAAGCCGGCGAGGCGGCCGAGCGTCCAGCGGGCGTAGTCCTCGACCGCTTGCGGCAGACGTCGCTCCGGCGGTTCGAGCGCGGAGTAGCGCAAGACGAGCGTCTGCGGGAAGGTCAGTGTCGCCTCGCCCATGTGAAGCGCGTTGAGATAGGCGCCGTAGCCCGGCTCGTCCGGCCGCACGCTGAGCGGCGGCCCGGCGTAGCGCTCGGCGAGATACTGGCAGATCGCCGCCGATTCCGTCATGCGCGTCTCGCCGTCGATGAGAAGCGGAATGGTGCCGAGCGGGTTCACCTCAAGATACTCCCGTGCGAAGTAGCGCGGCGGGAACGGCAGCATCTTAAGCTCATAGGGAACGCCGACCTCCTCCAGCGCCCACAGCGCGCGGAACGAACGGGCGTCGACGCAGTGGTAGAGAGTGATCATTCTCGGTTCGATCCTCCGCGAGGCTCAGGCGATTGTCTTCGATTGACCGGTCCTGGAAACGGCGCCGATATCATTTGTGCGAAAGCTGGGCTTCAATCGCCGCCTTGTCTATGACAGACCACACTTGCGCGATCTTTTCTGTCCGAAATTGGTAAAATACATTCTCCGCGAAGGAAACTCTCCTCCCATCGACTGGAAGACCGAGGAAGTTCCCCTTTGGAGCACAGTCGAAAGCGAGCCGGCTCGCGACGAAAGGCGGATCGGAAATCATGAGCTGGATGTTGAAATGTAGGTCAGGAATGTCGTCAAAATCCCGCTCCAGCATCTCTCGATAGCCCGACAGCCCAATACGCTGACCGTTGTAGCGCACATCGTCCTGAACGAACTGGTCCAGCTTCGTCCAATCCTCCGCGTTCAGGCAGGCGATGTAGGCCCGGTAGACCGCGGCGAGGTCGGTTTTCCTCACGGGCATCGCTCCTATCCCTGTCTCGACGACCTCGCGCGCCCTCAATCCGGCTAAAGCCCCATCTGCCGGCTGGCGAGGTCCTTCATGATCTCCTCCGTGCCCGCCCCGATCGCGTTGACCTTCACCTCGCGATAGATGCGCTCGACCTTGACGCCGCGCATGAAGCCTGCGCCGCCAAAGATCTGTACGCCCTCGGAGGCGCAGAAGGCGAGCGTGGTCGTGGCCTGGTTCTTCAGCATGCAGATATCGGCGACCGGGTTCTCGCCATTTTCCAGCCGCCACGTCAGCAGCTCGAGCATTGCCTGCGAGGCTTCGATTTTCATCGCCATGTCGACGAGCTTGTGGCGGATGACCTGGTGCTGGATGATCGGCCTGCCGAAGGTCACCCGCTCTTTCGCATAGGCGATGGCCTCCTCGAGGCAGACCCGTGCGGCCGAGATCGCTCCCGCCG
This sequence comes from Roseiarcus sp., assembly GCF_052145395.1. Taxonomy (NCBI): domain Bacteria; kingdom Pseudomonadati; phylum Pseudomonadota; class Alphaproteobacteria; order Hyphomicrobiales; family Roseiarcaceae; genus Roseiarcus; species Roseiarcus sp. The sequence continues at coordinate 1,242 of NZ_JBKQOT010000592.1, read as the reverse complement.
CGCCGTGCAGCCGCTCGTCGTTGAAGTTGAGCATGATGGCGCGGAAGCCCTCGCCCTCGGCGCCGATCAAATTCTCCGCCGGCACGCGCACGTTATCGAAATAGAGCGTCGCCGTGTCGGAGCACCACCAGCCCATCTTTTTCAGCGAGGTGCGCTGCAATCCGTCCGGCTGGCCCTCGATCAGGATGAGGCTCACGCCGCTGGCGCCGGGACCGCCGGTGCGCGCCGCGAGCGTGATGAAATCGGCGCGCATCCCTGAGGTGATGAAGGTCTTCGAGCCGTTGACGACGTAGTGGTCGCCGTCCCGGCGCGCGGTCGTGCGGAGGTTGGCGACGTCGGAGCCGCCGGAGGGTTCGGTGATCGCCAGCGCGGAGATTTTCTCGCCGGAAAGAATCTGCGGCAGCACGCGCGCCTTCATCGCCTCCGAGCCGCGGTGCAGGATCGGCGGCGCGCCGATCGTGTGGGAAAACAGCCCCGCCGCCACGCCGCCGCAACCGGCGCGGCCGATCTCCTGCATGGCGATGATGCGCATGAAGCGGTCGCCCTCGGTCCCGCCGTAGGCCTCCGGGAAGCCGAGCCCCATGTAGCCGACCGCGGCGGCCTTATTGTAAAGCTCGCGCGGGAACTCGCCGACCTCGTCCCATTCGTTGGCGTAGGGCTCGATCTCGCGCTTAACGAATTTGCGCAACGACCTCCGGAACGCTTCGTGCTCGGCCGTGTAGAACGGGCTTAAGCGGACAGTGTCGAACGCATGGGCGGTCATGGCCGCGTCTCCTTCGGTTTAAGCTGTGAGTCCGAGCGCCTCGCGCGCCTCTGCAGGCGAGGCGATTTGGCGTCCCGCTTCGCGCGCAGCAGCGATGAGCGCCGCGACGAGTTCGCCGTTCGAGGCGGCGCGGGCGCCGTCGGGCAGATAGATCGTGTCTTCGAGGCCGGTGCGCAGATCGCCGCCGAGTTCCGCGGCGCGGCGGTGCAGCGGCCAGATCTCCTTGCGCCCGATCGCGGTCACGCTCCATCGCGCCCCCGGGACGATGAGCCGAATCAGGATCGGCAACAGGTCGGGATCGGCCGGCATGCCGGATTCGACGCCCATGACGAAGTTATATTTCGGCGCGCGCGGAAAACCGTTGTTGCGCGCGATCGCCGCCGCCGTGCGCACGATGCCGGTGTCGAAGCACTCGAACTCCGGCTCGACGCCGCATTGGCCCATGACGGCGAGGAAAGCCGCGACCTTCTCGACCGGGT
>NZ_JBKQOT010000591.1:0-9511 GCF_052145395.1 Roseiarcus sp. | reverse complement strand
AGATTTCAAGATTGGAATGCAACACCTCACTCGCTGGGAACGGGCCGCGGTCGTCACCGACGTCCAGTGGATCGCCCATGCGATTTCACTTTTCAGCTTTCTGATGCCCGGTGCGATGAAGGTCTTTACGACGAAAGATGTCGATCAAGCGCGTTCGTGGATCGTCTCGGCCTCTTTATAAGGCGGGTGCAGAAATCAAGAAACCCGCCGGCCGCAAAAAAAACGCGGGGCCGGCGGGTTACTCGACGTGCTGGACTGACACAAACCAACCAGCGCAACGCTATTCACGCAACGAACATCACAGTCGCACTCTTGAACGCCAAGTCGCCATCCTGGTTCCGTTCCACGTCAGGGACGTTTGCGATCAGGAACTTTGCGCGAAGTCTGTGGCGCCGGTACGACGCCTTTATGAAACTGCCATGGCCTTCCGGCTTGAAAATTCGATTCAAGACATCCGCCTAGATCGCAGCGCGCATTGCCGAAATGCGAGCGCCCAGCGATAATTTCGGCTCAACCGGCCGGGAGACTGCCATGAACGAGGTGAGGCACCGCACGATCGAGACCAACGGGATTCGGATGCACGTCGCCGAGCAGGGCGAAGGTCCGCTGGTCGTGCTCTGTCACGGCTTCCCGGAGTCCTGGTATTCCTGGCGCCATCAGCTCCGCGCCTTGGCCGAAGCCGGCTTCCACGCGGTTGCCCCGGACATGCGCGGCTATGGCCGCACCGATGCTCCCGCCGAAATCGACAAATACACGCTGCTGCATCTGGTCGGCGACATGGTCGGCTTGCTGGATGCTTTGGGCGAGAAAACCGCGGCGATTGCCGGCCACGATTGGGGCGCGCCGGTCGCATGGCATGCGGCGCTGCTGCGCCCCGACCGCTTTCGCGGCGAGATCGGACTGAGCGTGCCGTTCCTGCCGCGAGGCTCGAACCGGCCGACCACCATGATGCCGCAGGACGACGACGCGGTGTTCTATCAGCTCTATTTCCAGGAGCCCGGCGTGGCCGAGGCGGAGCTTGAACGCGATCCTCTCTTGACCATTCGCGCCGGGCTCTACGGGGCCTCTGGCGAAGCATCGCGCCGCCGCGAACCCGGCGAGCCGGTCGGCATGGTGCCGCGAAAGAGCGGCTTCCTCAGGGGCCTGACCAGCCCACCGCCGCTGCCGTCCTGGCTGTCGGACGAGGACGCGACGTATTACGCCGAAGAGTTCAAGCGCACCGGTTTCCGCGGCGGTTTGAACTGGTACCGGAACATCGATCGCAACTGGGAGCTGCTGGCGCCGTTCGCCGGCCTGAAGGTGACGGTGCCCGCGCTCTACGTTGCCGGCGACCGCGATCTTGTCGTGGCCTTCCGCGGGGTGGACAAGCTCCTTCCCGGTCTTCCCAAATTCGTGCCCGAGCTGCGCGGCGCGATCATGCTGCCCGGCTGCGGCCACTGGACCCAGCAGGAACGCCCGGGCGAGGTCAATGCGGCCATGATCGACTTTCTCCGCGGCCTGCCCTGAGACAGCCTGCCGCGGAGCCGGGCTGGGGAAATCACAAAAATTCCTTGTTTCCGGCACGGCGGCGTCTCAAACGTGCGTTTGAATTTCATTCGTTCGTTTGAAATGCACCGAGGCGAGATACCATGTTGGCGTTTGAGGAACTAAAGCGGCCGGTCGGCGACCACCACCCCAACGTCCGGCCGCCGTGCCCGAACTGCGGACGCTCGATGCATCTGACGCGCACCACGCCGCGAACCGGCGGCCTTCCGGATCTGCGGACCTTCAGTTGCGGCGAGTGTGGCGTTTGCTCGACTGAAGCCGCTCCCGACTAAGAGCGCAATCGCTTCAGACTGAATCGATTGGCGCTCTAATATCTTGGTGGAGCATGATCTTTTCGGAAAACCGGCTTCCACTTTTCCGGATCATGCTCTAGTCGACCGCGGCGCGGCCTGAACGATCGCGGCGGAACACTGAATGCGGCGGTGGACTATGACACCGCCGGCCTGAGCCCCAAGCGCGCATTTCGTCCCCCGGGCGCGCTTGGGGTTTCTCTTTTCCGTTCGTCGGTGGCGTCACGGTTCGGCGCGCGGGATCATCTGACGCGCTTGGATCAGCTTTGCCGCGAGGTCTCCTCAGCCTCGGTACGGGTAAGGGCATATCGCACCAGAGTCCGGTCTTTGACCGCTTTCGCTTCTCGGTGTCGCAGGCCGATCCTCTCGGCGACGCCGATCGATGCGATATTCGCCGGATCGATGTCGGCCACCAGTTCGTCAAGCCCGAGGTCAGCGAATCCATGCCGTAGAACGGAATTTGCGGCTTCGGTCGCATAGCCGCGGCCCCAGAACGCTGGCCGCAACCGCCACCCGATCTCGATCTCCGGTCCGATTGCATCCAAGGGGATGAGCAGCACCCATCCGATGAACTCAGCCGTTCGGTCACCCAAACGCAGCGTCCAATAGCCTAGACCCCTCAGATATGGACCGCGCGTTCGCTGTTCAATGAAGGCGCGATGCGCCACGGGATCGGACCATGGGCCGCTGACGTAGCGCGTCACCTCGGGCTCTAAGTCCATGCGCAGGCAGGCGTCGGTGTCGGCCAGCTCCCGTGGCCGCAGAACGAGCCGGCGCGTGTTCAATGTCGCCTGCATGGCATTCGATGGTGAGCCGGCTGGGACTCGAACCCAGGACCCCGTGATTAAAAGTCACGTGCTCTACCGACTGAGCTACCGGCTCGTGCGCGCACTGCATACTGAAAAGCGGCTGCCGTGACCAGCCTCATGCGGGCCTCGGCGCGGCGCACCGCTGGCGGCGTTCACCCGGCGCCAAGCGCCACGGCAACATTATAGGTGACCAGCGAGGCGAGGTAGGCGAGCGCCAGCATGTAGCCGAAAGTGATCGCCATCCAGCGCCAGCTGCCGGTCTCGCGGCGGATCACTGCCAGCGTCGAGGCGCATTGCGGCGCGAAAATGTACCAGACCAGGACGGACAGCGCGGTCGCCAGCGGCCATTGATGCGCAAGAGCCTGGCCGATCTGCGCCGCGGCTTCCTTGCCGCCCTCGACGGCATAGACGGTGCCGAGCGCCGCCACCGCGACCTCGCGTGCGGCCATGCCCGGGATCAGGGCTACATTGATCTGCCAGTTGAAGCCGAGCGGCGCCAAGACCGGTTCGAGCGCATGGCCGATCATGGCGGCCAGGCTGTAATCGATCGCCGGCCCGCTGGCGCCCGCCGGCGGTCGCGGAAACGAGGCGAGAAACCAGATCAACACCATCATCGAGAAGATCGTGGTGCCGGCGCGCTGCAGGAACATTTTGGCGCGCATCGCCAGACCGATGGCGACGCTGCGCAGCCGCGGCAGTTTGTAGTCCGGCAATTCCAGCATGAACGGCGGCGTCGGGTTGTCACGCCAGAAGAAATATTTGGCGAGGAACGATACGCCGAGCGCGCTGGCGATGCCGGCGCCGTAGAGGCCGAACATCACCAGGCCTTGCAGGTTGGCGAAGCCCCACACCTGCTTGGCTGGAATGAAGGCGGAAATGATCAGCGTGTAGACCGGAATGCGCGCCGAGCAGGTCATCAGCGGCGCCACCAGGATGGTGGTCAGCCGGTCGCGCGGATTGTCGATCACCCGCGTCGCCATGATGCCGGGAATGGCGCAGGCAAAGCTCGACAAGAGCGGGATGAAGGCGCGGCCGTGCAGTCCCGCGCCGCCCATGATGCGGTCCATGAGAAACGCCGCGCGCGCCATGTAGCCGAGGTCTTCCAACAGCAGGATGAACAGAAACAGGATCAGGATCTGCGGCAGAAAAACGATAACGCTGCCGACGCCCGAGATGACGCCGTCCTGCAGGAAGCTCTGCAGCAGGCCCTCGGGCAGGGCGTTGTGGACGAGCGCGCCGAGCGCTGCGAAGCCCGACGATATCAGCTCCATCAGCGGCTGCGCCCAAGTGAATACCGCCTGGAACATCACAAACAGCAGGCCCAACAGGATGACGAGACCGAAGACCGGGTGCAGCAGCACCGCATCGAGCCGCGTGGTCAGCGTGTCCGGTTTTGCCGGCATGCGGACCGCAAGCTTGATACCGCAACGGCCAAAGCCAGATAGCCGTCCCGCCAGCCATGCTCTGCGATAAACGGCGCAAGAAGCACCGGCATTAGCATCGCCACGAGCCCGGCGCTGACGAGGGCGCCGCCCAGGGCAAGACCGCGCATCGCATCGAAGTGACCGACGATCAGTCGCGTATACGACAATGGGGTGGTCCCCACCCCGGTAAGCGCCAGAAAAGCGGTGATGAGCAGGAAGCTGACGAGGCCCTGCGTCGCGAGGCCGAGACAGGCCAGGCTGACGGCCAGAAGAGCCATGGAGCCGACGGCGGTCTTCATCGGGCCGATCCGGTCCATCAAGGCGCCCGTCGGCACGGCGAATAGGGCCGCGCCCAAGGTTCCGACCAATGGCCCCAGAGAAGCCGCGCTACGGCTCCAGTGGAAGGCTTCGGCAAGCGGCTTGAGGAAAAGGCCCATGGAATAGAAGTAGAGCGAACTGCTCCCCATGCCGATCCCAATGAAGGAGGCCAGGAAGACGCGCCACCCGCGACGTAACTCGTTCATTGTCCTTGCTCCAGCATAGCCACAGCACGCACCCAGCCCGCGCTGGCGCGAGCGATTTTCACCGGGAAACAGATGACCGTGAAACCGTGAGCGGGCAGGCTTTCGAGGTTCTGCAACTTCTCCATTTGGTAGTATGGCCGCTCTCGCCCCGCCTTGTGGCCTTCCCAGATGATCGAGGGATCGCCGGTTTCGGCATAGCGGGCTACCATGCGGTCAAAGGGAGCGTCCCAGGACCATGCGTCCGTCCCCACCACCTGCACGCCCCGCTCGGTCAGGTAGAGCGTGGCGTCCCGCCCCATGCCGCAGCCGCTCGCCAGGTAGCGGGGCCCGCCATAGGCGGCTGCGGCCGAGGTGTTCACCAGGACGATGTCGTAAGGCTGCAAGGCGCGCCCAATCCGGGCGAGTTCGGCTTCAATGTCGGCGGCCGTCACGGCGTAGCCGTCGACGAAACGCCGAAAGTCGAGCTTGATCCCGGGACGGTAAAAGAGATTGAGCGGGGCCTCGTCGATCGTCGGCGCGCGCCGCTTACCGCCATCGGTTGTGGAATGATAATGCCACGGGGCGTCCATATGGCTGCCGCTGTGGGAGGTGAGGGTGATCTCCTCGACGGCCCATCCTTCCCCGTCAGGCAGATCCTCGACCTTCAGCCCGGGAAAGAAGGGCAGCATTTGCAGGGCGCCTTCACGATGATCCGAGTAGGCGATCTTCGGCCTGAGCGGCGGGGGATCGGTCACGATGTCGGCGCTGATCGGCATGGAGATGTCGATGAATTTCATCGGCGTCACAGGCTTAGCCTTTCCTGCACGTGGGGCGCGTCAATGCGGGCGCTGACGGCGCCTATGCCCTCGACCTCGAGAGTCACCTCGTCGCCGTCCTTCAAAAAGCGGCCGAGCTCGAGGCCGCAGCCTCCGCCGACCGTGCCCGACCCGAGGATTTCGCCCGGATAGAGCGTCTCGGACCGGCTGACGTGGACGATCATCTGAGCGAACGACCAGTGCATCGTTGACGAGGAGCCTTCGCTCCAGAGCTCGCCGTTGACCTTGGCCCGCATGGCGAGGTTGCCGACGTCGACCGCGTCGGCGGTCACAATCACCGGCCCCAGGATGTTGGCGTTGTCGAAGTCCTTGCCCTTGGCCGGGCCCAGCGGACCTTGCATCTCCTTGAACTGCGCGTCGCGCGCCGTCAGGTCGTTGAAGATGGTGTAGCCGAAGATGTGCTTTGGCGCGTCGTTTTCGGAGATGTCCCGGCCGCTTGCGCCGATGACGCAGGCGATCTCGAGTTCGTAGTCGATCACGCTCGAGTAGTTGGGCCATTTCACGCACGCGCCTGGCCCCGCGACGGCGAACCGGTTGCATTTGTAATAGATCGGCTGCTCGTACCAGACGGGCGGAATCGGCTGCGGTTCCGGCGGCGCCGACGGGCCGCCCCATTTGGCGCGCAGCTTGGCGCCGTTCCAGCCCGCCGTCCGCATGTGCTCCTCGAAGACGAGGAAATCCCGCATCTGCGCCGGTCGCGGAAGTGGGGCCAGCCAGCGGACGGACCCCGGCGCGAGCGTCGGACCCGGAGAGTCGGCCAAGGCGCGCAGATCCGCCAACGCGGCAGGTCCGGCCTCAATCAAGGCCTGCATCGATTGGAACTCGGGACGACCATCGCGCTCGGCGACGTCGATGACGCTGCGGTCATGGGCGAGCACGCCGAGCCGAACGGCGCCGTGACGCTCGAAAGTCAGAAGACGCATGACGAAAAGCCTGTGGTGAGAGTGTCCCGGCAAGGGCCGAGTGCGGGCAGTCGCTCGGGTTCGACGACTCCGGCTCGCCTTGGTCTCGGTGTGGCGTTTCGAGGGGCCTCGGGGCGCCCTGGCGAAATGATCATTTGTCCTCCCCTGACGTCGGCCTCGCCGCCTGTGATCCTTCCTTGCAAGAGCGGATTAACCCCAGCCGTAGAGAAATTCAAGCGGCAAAATAACGTTTTAGCGCTAAAACGTCATTTTGACGCGGCTTCGCGGATCCTATATCCTGAACGGGTTGGAAAGGAGTGGCGTCGCCGCCTTGGAACACGAGGAATTCGAGGAGACCCAGGCGCGCATCGCCGCGGAGAAGCTCACCGCCGACATTCGGTCAGGCGCGCTGCCGCCAGGCTTGAAACTGCGCGTCGTCGAGCTCAAGGCGCGCTACGGCATCGGAGCCTCGCCGCTTCGAGAGGCGCTGCTCCTGGTCAGTTCGCTCGGCTATGTGGTCGGCGAGAGCCATCGCGGCTACCGCGTCGCGCAGATGTCTTTGGCGGACTTGGCGGATATCATACGAGCTCGAGAAGTCGTCGAAACGGGAATGTTGCGGGAATCGATGGCGGCGCGCAGCGACGAATGGGCGGTGGGCGTCGTCGGCGCGCTTGAGCGACTTCGCCTAGCCGTGCAGAGGGCCGCGCCAGCCGACGCCGGCGGGGCTGTCGTCGACTCGGCGCACAAGCTGTTCCACGCCGCGCTCGTCTCAGGCTGCTCTTCCACGCGCCTCGCAGCGACGCAGTCGTTGCTGTTCGACCAGGCTAGCCGCTACCGGGAGATCATGATCGGCGAGATGCGCAACTGGGCGGAGTTCGTGGCGGTCCATGAAGACCTCGCCAACGTGGCGCTACACGGCGATCCGGATGCAGCCTGCGAGGCGCTCAAGGCCCACCTGAACATCACGCTGCGAGAAGTGACGATGTACTGGCGATCCGAGCAGCCGCAAAAAGCGTGAACTCTCCGTACATCAACGTTGTGAGTCGCAGGGCGCGTAGCGATGGGGTTTCGTAACCCGCGGCCTCAGACCGCCGTCTGCGGCCTGCGTCTGCGCCAACGATTCCGGCGACCCCTAGAAGTTGATTGTGAACCATTGGGCTCTACGTAGTTACGATATCGGCGCCGCCAGTATGTCGACGATGGGCCGGATTGCTCCGGCCACTCAACGGCGTGCCATTGGGGAAAGCGCTCCGGGTCGACGCCGTTCCGATTAGAACTCGTGTGACTGCTGTAGGCGCTTCCGTCGCGTTGCGCCATCGCCCGCTTATCGGCGCATTGCGCGCGTAGCGGATTGCCCCTCGAACGCGGAGAGTCCGCCCAAAGCAGGAGTTCCCGCCTCGCGTAGGTAGGTCCGCCATCGACGCAAAGCCGCTTTGCGAAAAACGACTGAGGTGCGCGGCTGATCGAGGTACCTTGTCGCGCTCTATGGCTCATGGAACCGCGCGATGCGCACTGGCAAGGGGCGTGCGCCTCCTCACGACGAACGGTAAGCCGACAGGCCTCTACGAAGACTTCCTGACCGGCTTCGTCGCCGACGACGCGAGCGTGTGGGGTTGCCCCTTCGACGTCGCAGTGATGAAGGATGGCGCTCTCCTCGGCGCCGACGACGAAGGCGGCAGGATCTCGCGGGTGACCTATCGGGCAGATGACGAGGCGCGCAAACCCTCGATTTCAAGGCAATGTATAGGCCGCCTTCACCGACGGACAGAACTCTGCGGCGTATCGACCCCGCTCGCGCGGCTCGAGGCTGGAGCCTTTGCCCCCGCCAAACGGCGCGTAGTAGTCGATGCTCGCCATGGGCAGGTTGACCATCACCATGCCCGCCTCAACATTTCGCGTAAAGTGCGCGGCGCGCTTGAGGCTCGTTGTGCAAATACCCGCGCAGAGGCCGAATTCGGTGTGGTTGGCTATCTCCAGTTTAATACGACGAGGGGTCCAAGCGCCGATCGGCACAATAATCCTTAATCCTTTGAACCCGTTAGAGAAGGCGGGGTCAACTTGTGACGCCGCTTTACAATCAGGTCGCTCGCGGCAGACTGCGAGCGACCGTCTTTATTCATTGTGCGAAGACTCGATTTGCGAATGCGCCGATGGCGTCCGCAACGGCCGCCGGCTGCTCGGGAAACAGGGCATGGCTGGCGTCGGGGATAACGACGATTGTGACGCGGTCCCCAAGCAAGGACTTCAAGACGCCCGAAAAACGGCGGGGAGCGACGGGATCGTCCTCTGCTTGCAGGTCGAGGATCGGCGCGGCGCCCGCAGCGAAGTAATCGTCGACCGGTGTGTGTTCGCGTGCGTACGACTCCATATGATGCACCTTCTCGTTCCAGCCGCCGAGCCAGACCTTCGGATCGTGGCCAGGAGCGAAAAAGGCGATCTTCAGGTCCTCAAGACGTTGCTCTTCGGATAGAGACATATCCGACGGTCCGTCGATCGCTTTGCGCATCTCCGGGCCGATCGGTTTTTCTTGGGAGCCCGGTGGCACCTTGCCAGCCGAAGCCGCGGCGAGCACGACGCCCTTGACGAGGTCGGGGCGATCGGCCGCCAATTGGCGGCCGACGAAATTTCCGAAGGCATGTCCGACGACGACCACGGATCCTGCTTTCTCCTGATCGATCGCGAACGCGACGTCGCCGGCGAGCGCGTGCATATTGAGGCCGTCCATCGGCCCCTCGCTCCGACCTATCCCGCGCGGCTGCGGACGGATCACCCGAAACCCTTGCGAAGCAAGGACCTCAGACGTGGCTTGATAGTCGTCTCCGGATCTGCCGAGCGATGGCAGCATGACAATCGTCGGCCCTTTGCCCTGTGATAGGACCTCGATCTGAATGTCGTCGTGCTTGAAGAGGTCGTGCGTGACCGGACCGGCGTCAGCGGCGATGCCGGGACTGGTCGAACCAAGGATCAGCGAAAAAGTGAGAACAGTGAATATGCGCTTCATTTTATGCTCCAGTTCCTGTCGTTTGGGGGAGGTTTACGAGAGGCGACCGAGGAGAGACGGCGCCGTCCTTTCGGCAGGGACTCACGCCTCCCGCACGATCGCCTTGAGGATCCCTGTCAGCAGCGCCGCGACGACGAGCATCGCAGACATCGCGAAAGTCCCAGGCGCGAATGATCCGGTAGAGTCTTTGAGCATGCCGAC
>NZ_JBKQOT010000590.1:0-12433 GCF_052145395.1 Roseiarcus sp. | reverse complement strand
GAAGACGCCCGACATGACCGTGTAGATCCGGTCCTCGGGATGCTTGTGCGGCATCAGCTTCACGCCCGAGGGCGCCTTGACCCTGATTACGTAGGGGCCTGGCTTCGTTGGGTCGCCGACGACCACGGCGAGACGTACGGACGGCGGAAAAGCCGGGAACGGCTTCCAGTCGATGTCTTCCGGCAGAATCGATTTGAAGGCGGCTTCGCCCGGCAGGTGGTCTCGAACCATTTCGGCCCTCCAAGAAATCTCGCGTCACCAACGGAACTGCACAGATCCAGCGAGACGCGAAGACGCAGCGCGCTACACCAGGAGCTTATCGAGCGTGATCGGGAGGTCGCGGATGCGCTTTCCAGTCGCGTGGTAGACGGCGTTGGCGATGGCCGCGGGAACGCCGACGATGCCGATTTCGCCGACCCCCTTGACGCCCAGCGGATTGCTGTCGTCCGCCTCGTCGACGAAGATGACCTTGATGTCCTGGACGTCTGCGTTCACGGGCACGAGATATTCGGCGATGTTGGCATTGGCGATGCGGCCGTCCCTATGGTCGATCAACGTCTCCTCACGCAGCGCCATGCCGATGCCCCACACCACGCTGCCAAGGATTTGGCTGCTCGCCGTCTTGGCGTTCAAGATGCGCCCGGCGGCGACAGCGCTGACGACGCGCGTCACGCGGATCACGCCCAGCTGCTCGTCCACCTTCACCTCGGCGAAGATCGCCGAATGGGTGTTGTGAGCGCGGGCGTCCTGGCCGGGGTTGGTGGTGATTTCCCGCTCGATGTTGGTGACCGCGCCTTGCCGCATGGCGTCCGCGATCGACACCGAACGTGACGCGTCGGCCTTGCTCACGAGCTTGCCGTCGACAAGCGCGACTTCGCCGGGCGCCGCGCTCGCAAGCGGCGAATTCGGAATCTGCTTGGCCAGGCGCAGCAGCTCGTCTCGGATGGCGGCTGCCGTCGTCGCGATCCCGCTCGAAACCGAGGCCGCGATCCATGAACCGCCCTCGACCGGAGATTGCGGCAGGCTCGAGTCGCCGAGCTTGACGCTGATGGCCTCGAGCGGGAGCCCGAGCATGTCGGCCGCGACCTGCGCCATGATGGTGTAGGTGCATGTGCCGATGTCGGAGGTCGCGCACGCGACCTCCGCATCGCCGCTGGCGCTCAAGACGATACGAACGGTGATCGGCGCCTGCCATGCGTCCCAGACGCCGGTCGCCATGCCCCACCCGACCAGGTCGCGGCCGTCGCGCGTCGAGCGCGGCTCGGGATTGCGCTTGTCCCAGCCGAACGCCTCCGCGCCCTGGCGGTAGCATTCGCGCAGCTCCTTGCTGCTGAAGGGTTGACCCGTGTCCTGATTGCGCTCCGAATAGCAGCGCAGGCGAAGGTCGAGCGGATCGATGTTGAGCGCAACCGCAAGCTCGTCCATCGCGCATTCAAGCGCGTAGACGCCTGTGGCTGCGCTTGGGCCCCGCATATCGCACGACGTCGGAAGGTCGAGCTTGGCGAGTTTGTGCGCGTAGCTGGCGTTGGCGCATGTGTAGAGCAAGCCCGACCAGCCGGTCTCCTGCCGGTTGTAGTCTTCGTATTGCGAAGTCACGGTGACCGCGTCATGCGTGATCGCATCAAGCGTCGCTCCGCTGTTGGCGCCGAGCGCGATCCGCTGAATCATGGCCGGCCGATAGCCGAGCGCGTACATTTGTGGCCTGGTCAGCACAACGCGCACGGAGCGCCGCAACGCGCGCGCGGCGAGCACCGCGAGAACGGCCTCGAACTGCGGGCGCAACCCCACACCGAAAGCGCCCCCGACATAGGGAGACACGACGCGCAGGTCTTCCGGCTTCATGTCGAACACCCCGCAGAGATAGCGCTGGACGTTCTGCACGCCTTGCGTCTTGTCGTAGACTGTCAGCTTGCCGTGGCCCTCGTAGACCACCGTCGCTGCATAGAGCTCCATGGGGTTGTGATGCTCGATCGGCGTGGTGTATTCCGCCTCATGGCGCACGGCCGCGGCGGCGAGCGCCTGTTCGGGCGCGCCGCGCGTCTTCGGCGGCGTGAACAAGGCCTCGAATTCGTTTGTTGGGGGTTTGACGGGGATGGCCGCATCACGCTGGCGGTACACGTCGGTGACATGCGGCTCCTTCTCGTACTCCACCTCGACCAGCGACGCCGCATAGCGCGCGACCTCCGACGTTTCGGCGACGACGAGCGCTATCGGCTGACCGCTGAACAGGATTCTGTCGTCGTAGAGCGGACGGAACGGCGACCCCGACGGGGCCACGTCATCCTTGTAGGCCTTGTCGTCGTCGGCTATGCGCGGGCGGTTTGTGTGCGTCAGCACGTCGACCACGCCCTCGACGCGCTTTGCGGCGCTTGCGTCGATCCGCCTAAGGCGCCCTTTCGCGATCGTCGAGGCGACGATGCTGCCGTGAAGGAGCCCGGGCGCGTTGAACTCGGCGGCATATTTTGCCGCGCCGGTGACTTTCGCGATGCCGTCGATGCGGGATGTTCCCGTGCCGATGTATGGCGCCATGACTGACCTCAAGCAATCTTCTTGGACGACTGCGATTGCGGCGCGCCGAGCGCAGCCTGTGTGAGCGCACGCGTGATGCAGCGCCGCGCGAGCTCGATCTTGAACGTGTTGCGCCCGTAGCCCTTTGCGTCCCGCAGCAGCACGTCCGCCGCGCGAGTGAACGTCTCGGCATTGGCCGGACGCCCGCTGAGCGGCTTCCGCCTGCGGATCGCGCCACGGCTTGTGCGCGACGCCGCCGAGCGCGAAGCGCCCCTCCTTGATGATGTCGCCCTCGAGTTCGAGCCCAACGGCGATGGACACGAGCGCAAACGCGTACGAGAGCCGGTCGCGGATTTTCAGATACGTGTAGTTTTTGGCGAAGCCCTGCGGCGGCAGCTCCACCGCGGTGATGATCTCGCCGCGATTGAGATTGGTCTCGCGTTGCGGCGTATCGCCCGGCAGCCGGTGGAAGTCCGCAAACCCGACGACGCGGTCGCCCGAGGCGCCGCTGCCGTGAACTTTCGCGTCCAAGATCGCGAGCGCCACGCACATGTCGGAGGGGTGGACCGCAATACAGGCGTCGCTGGCGCCCAGGATCGCGTGCATACGATTGTGACCGTCGATTGCGGAGCAGCCGCTGCCCGGCTCCCGTTTGTTGCAGGCGCTCGCTGTGTCGTAGAAGTAATGGCAGCGCGTGCGCTGGAGGAGATTGCCGCCCGTCAACGCCATATTGCGCAGTTGTTGCGAGGCGCCGGCCATGATCGCGCTGGCGAGAACCGGATATCCCTGCTCGACCAGAGGGTGATAGGCGAGATCGGTGTTGCGCACGAGCGCTCCGATGCGGAGGCCGCCGCCGGCCACGCCTTCGACCTGCTTGAGCGGCAACCGCGTGATGTCGATGACCGCGGTTGGCCGTTCGACGTCCATCTTCATCAAATCGATCAGATTGGTGCCGCCAGCGATGAATTTGGCGTTCGGATCGCGACCGGCCAGGCGCACGGCTTCCGCAACGTCATTGGCGCGCGCATATCGGAAGTTGATCATGACCGCCCCATCACCTGTTGGATTGCCGCAACAATGTTGGTGTAGGCGCCGCAGCGGCAGATGTTGCCGCTCATAAGTTCGCGGATCTCGTCCGCGCTCTTTGCCCGGCCCTCCGCGATCATGCCCGCGGCGGAGCAGATTTGCCCGGAGGTGCAATAGCCACACTGGAAGGCGTCATGGTCGATGAACGCCTGCTGCAGGGGATGCAGCGCGCCGTTGATCGCGAGGCCCTCGATCGTCGTGATCTCGGTGCCGTCGTGCATGGCGGCAAACGTCAGGCACGAATTGACGCGCCGTCCGTCGATCAGGATGGTGCAGGCGCCGCACTGACCCTGATCGCAGCCTTTCTTCGTCCCCGTCAGGTCGAGACGCTCGCGCAGCAGGTCGAGGAGTGTGGTCCGGGGATCGAGCGAGAGCGCATAAGGTTGGCCGTTGACGACCAGGCTCACCGAGACCGGCTCCGGGGAAGGCAGACTGAAGGACGGCCAGCTAGAGGAGGGCTGTGCTGCGGAGCGAGGATGACCAGGGGACAGGAAGCTCTTGTCTGCCGGGGAGTCCATCATGTTCAACTCCTGGATCGCGGGACGGAATTGAATGTTTCGCAACGCTGCGTTTCACCCTGCGCTCGGAGTCGGTCTCGGCATCGCCGGAGGCGTCGCTCTGCGCAATCGACGTCTTCGCGTCGTCATGCTTGCCACGGGCGGCGCGCAACGCTGCGCGCCTGCATTCGCTTTCACGTCCGCTGGCGCAGCGACTTGAACGCCGCCCGCATCTCCTCACTAAAGATCTTCGGCTGTTCCCAGGCCGCAAAGTGGCCGCCTTTGTCGAGGCGGTTGTAGTAGATGAGCTTGGGGTACGCTCTTTCCGCCCAGCTCCGCGGGGCCGTGTAGATGTCGTCGGGAAAGGCGCTCACAGCGACGGGAATGGCGACCCCCTTCGGGGCGAAGAAGGCGAGCTTGTTTTCCCAGTAGAGACGAGCCGAAGACACCCCCGTGTTCGTCAGCCAGTAGAGGGTGATATTGTCGAGGATGTCATCTCGCGTAAGGCCCTCGGTTTGGCCGGCAAAGACGCGCGCCATGAGCGCGTAACTCAGCGCGTCGTGATCGAGGATCCAGGCAGCCAGGCCGATGGGCGAATCCTCGATCCCATACAGCGTCTGCGGGCGGTTCCCCATCTCCTCAGCGTAGGCGAGACCGTGCTTGTAGAAAAAGGCGAGTTGGTCATACGCATGCATCTCGTCGGGCGAGAGGCCGGATGGCGCCGGTGCCCCGGTAAACGCCGCTTTGTCAATGTCGGGTGGAACGGCGCCAGCCATGCTCGAGTGGATGCCGATGAGTTCGGGAGCCGCCTGCACCCCCATTTGATCGGTGATCAGCGCGCCCCAATCGCCGCCTTGCGCGACGTATCTTTGGTATCCGAGGCGCTTCATCAGCACCGTCCAGGCGCGTGCGATGCGGGGCGTATCCCAGCCGGTCGTCGTCGGCTTGGATGAAAATCCGTAGCCGGGAATCGAGGGGATTACGATGTCGAAGGCGTCAGAGGCGCTCCCGCCGTGCCCCGTCGGGTCGGTCAGCAGATCGACGATCTTCAACTGCTCGATGATCGAGCCTGGCCACCCGTGGGTGACAATGATCGGCAACGCGTTTTCGTGGTTCGAACGAACGTGGATGAAATGAATGTCCAGCCCGTCAACGCTCGTCGTGAACTGCGGCAAGGCGTTGAGCCTCGCTTCGACCTTGCGCCAGTCGTAGTCGGACTGCCAGTAGAGCGCGAGTTCGCGCATCGTCGCGAGTTGCACGCCTTGCGAGGCATCCGTCACCAATTCCTTCGACGGCCACTTCGTGGCGGCAACGCGCCGGCGCAGGTCCGCGAGCGCCTCTTCGGACGCGGTGAAGCGGAAGGGCCGAACTGCGGCCTCCCCAACGGTTCCCATCGACCCACCTCCTTGTTTTGAGGGCTGACCGGGCGGTGTCTCGCCCACTGCGGTCAGATGAGCGAAGAACAGTGTGGCGGCGCTCGCGGCCGCTGCGTTGACAAGAACGCTGCGCCTGTTGGGCAATGGCGAAACACCCGTCATCTTCGCCCCCCGGTGTTGGCGTTGCTGTTGTTGCAAGACGCGAAACACGGATGGGATCAGATCAGGCGCGTGAACCGTAATCTATTGCACGATGGTGTCGCCCATACTTTGGTATGTCTGTGCTACATGATCGTGGGAGGAATTGACTCGCCCGCGCGCAGTTGCGGACCGAAGTGACGGGGATGTCGGCGCAATACGAGCAGTCTCCGACGCCGTCGTAGGAACCGGAACTGCGCGGTCAGGACGCCCGCGGCGTCCTTGGCGTTGCGTCCTTCTTCGTTCGCGCGCCGCCGACCGCCCTCGCTGGCGTCGTGTTCCCCTCCGAGACGCGCGTTCCGACGCCCTCCATGGATTTCTTGAATTTTATCGGCCGGGAATCGGCGATCGCTCTCGGATCGAAATCCTCGTCCAGCATGACGCCCCAAATCTTGCGCATCTGCATGCCGATATTACCGGCGTCATAGAGGGGGAAGACCGCAGCCTCGCGCAAGAACTTCTCAAGGGGATGGGTCCTGTCGAGCGCGTTGACGCCCATCGCCTGCATCGTCCGGAAGACGGCGTTGAAAAGCGTCTCGCCGCAGAACACCTTGGCCATGGCGCCCACGGCATGGCCCTCGGAATCATATTGGTCGAGATAGTGCGCCGCCTTCCACGAGAACGCCCGGCACGCCTCGATCTTCATCGCGACCTCGGCCATCATGTAGCCGACCGCCTGGTGATGGAGGATCGGCGCATCTCCGCCCGCGGTATATGTCTTCGCCCATTTGAGGACATACTCGTAAGCGGAACGGGCGACGCCGACGGCGGCGATCGCGGCGACAGGTCCGGACCAGGTAAAGGCCTTGCTGATCACCAGATCGCCATCGCCGATCGCGAAAGCGTTCTCCTCCGGAACGCGGCAGTCCTCGAAAACGATGGAATTGTTCTGGCACAACCTGTGCCCGAGCTTCGAGATCGGCTGCTTGTATGTGACGCCGGGCGCCCCCCGGGGGACGATGATCGCGCTGAGCCCCGTCGTGCCCCCCTCATCCGGATTCGTGCGCACGATACAGACGTTGACGTTTGCGCCCTTGAGGTCCCAGCCGCCGGCATTGCATGGCCAAAGCTTGGCGCCGTTGAGAACATACTCTCCGCGGCCTTTGTCATGCCGGGCGACGAGCCCGACGCCAGTGGGATGGGGCCCCGGGTGGTCGAAATTCGCCGTTCCGCCGGGCGCGCCCGCGGCCTCGCTCACAGTCCACCCGGCGATGTATTCGCCCCGCGGATCGCTGGTGGCTTCACCCAGCCATTTCTGCTTCTGCGCTTCGGAGGCGAACCAGGCGACCGGCATGAGCGCCAGCCCGTTCACCAGGAGGACAGTCGCAAACCCCGGATCGACGGCCGTGATCTCCTCGGCGACGATCTGGAGATCGAGGTTGCTGACGCCGCCCCCGCCGTATTGCTTTGGCAGGAACCCCATCGCGAAACCAAGCTTGTAACACTCCTTGTACGCGCCTTTCAGAATCTGGAAGGCTTTCTGGGTGTCGGGCTCCTCGTCGGCTGTCTTGACCAGCGGCTGCAAAATCTCGACGGCGAATTCTCGGGCGTTCCGCTGCAGTCTTTGTTGCGCGCCGGTCAGCGTGAAATCGATCGTCATAACGGCCTCGCGATTTTCATACGGGGCGCACGCGGATCGGCCGGTGGACGGCGGCGCCTCCGCGGGCTCATGGGAATCGGAATCGGAAACGGCAGCCGTCACCGCCGCGCTGCATACACGCCTCATGATCGATTTCTGCGCCGGTCAAACCGGAGAGAAATCCGATATCGAAACGGCAAACCTCAGGGTAGTCCTTTGACAGGTCATGATAGACGCAATTCTTGCACTCTACACGCGGAAGCTTTTCGGAATCCCCCGGCGGCAGAGTTCTGGCGATAAAACCCGTCTCGTTCATGATCTTCACGATCTCCGCGATCCGTTCGGCGCGATTCTTTCCAACGAGACGCGGAATCAGGTCTGCGGACAATTTCACGCCGAGGTCGTACATGTACTGCGAGAACTGCTCTTCGCCCATCTGCTCGTGTAGGGTTTGGATCAGCAGCTTCGAGAACCACGAATATTGCTTGGGGAAGCGATTGGCGCCCTCCTCGGTCAGAACATAGACGTGCTGTGGGCGTCCACCCGTCTTGCGTGGCGTCGTTCTGCGGACAAACCCTTCGCTCTCAAGCGTTTTCAGATGCTGGTTGACGGCTGTTCTGCTGAGACCGACGGCCGCGACCAATTCGTCCAGGGTCGCGCCCGCTCTGCGTTCCAAGAGCTGATTGAGGACGTCCTGCCGGCTATTCCCTGTGGGGGCCATCGTTCCTGCTACTTCGCACCCAAGGCCGACGTCGCTGCGGCGCAGAGTGGCGCGCGACGGCCTTGCTTCACTTTTGCCTAATTTATGCGCCAATTCATCTCCGCCCAGCTGATAACAGCACAAATCGGCCTTCGGCAACAGGAATTTGTGGACCCGCGCCCACCAACCCTGAGAACAGAGCATTGTTCGACGTTAGCGCGAGCACGGTCAATTGACCACTTTTAGCTATTATGAGACCGTTAAGCGGTAGAAGCGACGAGGGCGTTATCTTTACCCAGAGGGGAGCGTGGTCGAATGCGGCTTTGTCGGGGTCGAATTGCGCTCTTGGAGCCCGTGGACAGGACGGTGAGCAAGGCGCCCATCTCCGGCGGAGGAGGGGTGGCGGCGATCCATCGCGCGCTTGCCGTACCCCGTCATCAAGAAGGCGGTTCCCGATGATGCGGCGAGGCAGCGAGGAGCAACGGTCTCGTGAGAAGCTTGAACGCGCGCCATTGCCGGCGCTTTCCTTCGGCGATCGCTGGCGCGAGGCCCCGCCCGCGCCGAACACCGCGCGGCGCGCTGCGGAACTCAGGCTTGACGGCGAAAAGCGGGTTTTGGAGATGGCCTCGTCGGGCCACGCCGGCGTCGCGATCGCGCGAGCGCGAAGCGATGCCGCGCTCGAGCGAAGCGAGGCGCTTCTCGCGGAAGTCGAGCGCGTCACTTCGACCGGAAGCTTTTCCTGGCGCCCCGCAAGCGACGAACTGGCCTGCTCGGATCAGCTCTGCCGCATGTTTGGCTTCGACAGGAACATTCGGGTGACGCTCGATCTCCTGGGCTCTCGGCTCCATCCTGAGGATCTTCCATCCCTTCACAAGGCGATCGAGCGCGCACGTCATTGCGGCGAGGAAATCTCGAACGACCACCGGCTCTTGATGCCCGACAATTCGGTCCGGCGCCTTCACATGGCCGCCCATCCGGTCCGCGACCAGGACGGGTCGGTCGAGTATATCGGCGCCATTCAGGACGTCACCCGGCAACATCTTTCCGAAGAGGCGCTGAACCGCGCGAACTCGGAACTGACGCACGTAGCCAGGGTGCTGAGTCTCGGCGCCTTGGCGGCGTCGATCGCGCACGAGATCAACCAACCGCTGACCGGTATCATTACCAACGCCGGCACCTGCCTCAGGATGCTGAGCGCCGATCTCCCCGATGTCGAGGGCGCCCGGGAAGCCGCGCGCCGTACGGTTCGTGATGGCCGGCGCGCATCCGAGGTCATCGACCGGCTCCGCTTGCTTTTCGCCAAGAAAGCGACCCAGACGGAAGTGGTCGATCTGAATGACGCCGCACGGGAGGTTATTGCCCTGTCCCTCAGCGACCTTCAACGCAATCGCGTCGCGGTGCGGTTGGATCTGGCGTGCGATCTGCCGCCCGTAGAGGGGGACCGCGTCCAGCTTCAGCAGGTGATCCTGAACCTGCTGCACAACGCGCGCGACGCAATGGCCGGCGTCGAGACGTCGACGAAACAGTTGGTGGTCAGAAGCGAGTGTGACGAAGGCGATCGCGTAAAGCTGAGCGTCAGGGATGCGGGAACCGGCTTGGAGCCTCAGATCCTCGATCGGCTGTTTCAGCCCTTGTGCACGACCAAAAGCGACGGCATGGGGATCGGCCTGTTCGTCAGCCGCTCGATCGTCGAAAGCCATCGTGGCTGGATTGACGCCAAACAAAATGTCGGGCCGGGAGCGACGTTCTCCTTCTCGCTGCCCCGATCACGCCAGCAGGCGGAGCCATCGGTCGGGTGGCGAGGGGATGGCGCCCGTGTCAGTCGGATGACGGAATCGGTGACGGCGCCCCGATGAACGCGCCGGCCCTTGTGACAATTTTTCCGCGATGTTCGCCGGCGCCCCGACCGACGCCCGCTTAACGGTCGATCGTCGTGGAGCGGATCGAGGGATGCTCTCCTCAGAATAGCCGGCAACAAATCGACCCTTCAGGAAGCCATCTCCCAAGCCGTCGGATAAGCTTTCACAAGGCTTGCGCCTGCCCGGCCGACGATTCCTGCGCTTCGCCCGCCCCGACCTCCCGGCGAGACCGGCTTTCGGCGGCGCAACCATCGAGGAACAGCCGCGCGCAACGTCGGGCGCGGGCGGCGATCGCTTCGCCGTCCGGCGGCTCGATCTGTCCGAGCATCGCTGCGCGCTGGGGCTCCATGACCATCATCCCGCGCAGCATGCTGGCCGCCTCGCGCGGGTCGTCGAGGGCGATCAGGCCCCTGTCGCGCAAGCGCCGCAGCCCGTCCTCCATCGCCTTGGTGGTCCTCAAGATCGCGTTCTCGTAGAAGGCGGCGCCGACTTCGGGAAATGAACGGCATTCGCCGATGACGAGGCGGGTCAGCGCGACGGTTTGCGGCTCGAGCGCCAGCGTCCCGAAGATGACCAGCATCCGCTCGATCGCCGCCGCTGCGTCGAGCGTGTCAATCGGGCTCACGTCGAATTCGAGGACAAAACGCCGGATGCGGTCGGAGATCACATCTGCGAACAGCTCGGCCTTGGTCGGAATGAGCCGATAAAGCGTCTTGGTCGACACGCCGGCGCGCCCGGCGACGTCGGCGATGCAGGTCGCCTCATAGCCCTTCGTCTGGAACTCCCGACTCGCCGCGTCGACAATCAGCGCGCGGGTATCGTCGTCGCACCGCACCTGCGGTCGCCCTCTGCAGCGCTTCGACGTTTGCGCCTCGCTAATTTCGACCATGATTGTTTTCCAAATTTATCTTGACAGCCTCTATCTAGCCCCTATTTTGGAAAGCATCAAGTGTCTAAATTGTCGCAGGCGGCCTCCATGGGGCCGCGATGTCTCCAGGAGACGTCCGATGACCAAGCATCCCATTGACTTTCCCGTGGAGCGGCCGGTTGCCGCGGAAGAAGCGGCGCCGGGCTTGGGCGGGAGCGCCGCCGCCCGTCCTCGCGCCAGGTTCTTCTCGAGAAAGACCCTGCGGACCGCGCTTTTCGCCGCGGCGAGCGCGCTCGTCCTCGCGGGCGCCGGAACTTATGGCTGGCGCTATTGGACCGTCGGACGGTTCGAAGTCTCGACCGACGACGCTTACGTCCAGGCGGACAACACGACGATCGCGCCGAAGGTCTCAGGCTACATTTCTGAGGTCCTGGTGGGCGACAACGAGCCGGTGAAGGCCGGCCAGGCGCTCGCCCGCATCGACGACCGGGATTTTCGGGTTGCGCTCGCCCAGGCCAAGGCCGACGTAGACGCCGCCACGGCGGCCATCGCAACCAAGCAGGCGTCGCTGGACGCGCAGTTTTCGGCCGTCTACGCCGCCCGCGCGGCGATTGAGGTCGACGAGGCGAATTCCATGTTCGCCGAACAGGACGACAAGCGCTACACGACGCTCGCCGCCTCGGGGTATGGCAGCCTCCAGAACGCCCAGGCGGCGGCGTCCCGTTCCGCGGCCTCGCGCGCGACCGTCCAGCGCGATCGCGCTGCATTGGAGACAGCGGTTCGTCAGATCGGCGTGCTCAAGGCGGAGCTCGCCCAGGCGCAGGCCCAGCTTGCCCACGACGAAGCCGTCAGGTCGCAAGCCGAGCTCAACCTCACCTATGCGACGATCGTCTCGCCGGTGGACGGCGTCGTCGGCGCGCGGTCGGTGCGGGTCGGCCAATATGTTCAGGCCGGCTCTCAGCTGATGGCTGTTGTGCCGGTGTCGGCGGCCTATGTCGTCGGAAACTACAAGGAGACGCAGCTCGCCGACGTCCGTCCCGGACAGAGGGTCGAGATTGACGTCGATACGTTTCCCGGCCGCCCGCTCAGCGGCCACGTGGACAGCATCGCGCCGGCGAGCGGCCAGGAGTTCGCCCTGCTGCCCCCTGACAACGCGACCGGCAATTTCACCAAGGTCGTGCAGCGGATCCCGGTGAAGATCGTCGTCGACGCCGGCAGCCCGCTCGCGAGCCTGCTGCGTCCCGGCATGTCGGTCTACCCCACCATCGACACCAAGACGCTCGCGCTTCAGTCCGCATCCGTCTCCGCGCCGAGAAGCTGAACGGATCGCCGTCGATCCGCTCGCAGCCCAGGGGAACGTCCATGACGAGCGTTGCTCAACCCGCGGCGATCGGTCCGGCCGCGGCCGCCGACAAGGCCAGCCTCACGGCGTGGGTCGCTGTGCTCGCCGGCATGATCGGCGCCTTCATGGCCATTCTGAACATCCAGATCACCAACGCCTCGCTCCTCGACATCGAGGGCGGGATCGGCACCGGCGTCGACAACGGCGCCTGGATCTCGACGTCCTACCTGATCGGCGAGATCATCGTCATTCCGCTGACCGACTATCTGAGCAAGGTCTTCTCGTTCCGACGCTACATGATGGCGAACGGCGTCCTGTTCCCGATCTTCTCGATCGCCTGCGCCTTCACCCACGACCTGGGCTCGATGATCGCCATGCGCGGCCTGCAAGGCTTCACCGGCGGCATCCTGATCCCGGTCG
>NZ_JBKQOT010000589.1:0-3405 GCF_052145395.1 Roseiarcus sp. | reverse complement strand
ACGATCAGCTGGTCGACGCCGATCTCCGCGATGGTCAGCATGTCGTCCTTGCGGCTCTTCAGCTGCTCGAGGTCCTCCTCCAGACCCTCCTTCATCCGCTCGATGCGCTTGCGCGAGAGCCGGTCCGCCCCGTCGATGCGCTCGAGGAGATCCGAATAGGATTGCATCTGCCGCGTGATCAGCCCTCGCTCGAAAGTGGCCGGGCAGGGTATGAACTTGAAGGCCGAATGGGTGATGATGATGCAGTCCCATTGGGCGGTCGCCGCCCGGGCGAGAAACCGCTGGCGCTTGTCCTTCACGAAGTTCGTCTCGTCGGCGACCAGGATGCGGGCGGTCGGATAGAGCTGGAGGAACTCCCGGCTCGCCTGGGCGAGGCAATGGCCGGGAACGACCATCATCGCCTTGGTGATGAGGCCGAGCCGTTTCTGCTCCATGATCGCGGCGGCGAGGCTGAAGGTTTTGCCCGCGCCGACGGCGTGGGCGACATAGGTCGTGCCGGAGGCGACGATCCGCCAGATGACCCGCTTCTGATGGGCGTAAAAGCTGATGACGCTGGACGCGCCGGGAATCGTCAGGTGCGACCCGTCGAAATGGCGCGGGACGAGATTGTTGAAGCGGTCGTTATAGATCCGCGCCAGGCGGTCGGCGCGCTCGACGTCCTTCCACACCCAGGTCTCGAAGGCCGCCTTGATCCTGGCGAGCTTGTCCTTGGCGGCCTCGGTGTCGGCGGCGTTGAGGACGCGCTTCCTCACCCCGTCTTCCTCGAACTCGTCGTAGATCTGGGGCAACGAGGCGTTGAGGGCGTCCATCAGCAGTTCGCCGGCGTGCCGGCGGGACGTGCCCCAATCGGTCGAGGAGGTCGGAGCGAACGCGAAGGCATGGACGTTAATCGACCAGCTCGCGATCTCGACCGTATGATAGACGGGCGTCGTGACGCCGAGCACGTCCTCGGAGAAGGCGGCGACGACGTCGGCCGGGATCCACGGCGCGCCGAGGCGGGCGGTAATGTCGGAGGGCTTCAGATCCTCGGGCAGGGTCCTTTCGAGGGCTGCGACATTGCGCCGATAGCGTTCGTTCAAGCCCGCTGCGGCGATAGCCGCCGTGAGCTTGTCGCGGACTTTGCCCGAGAGATACGCGTCGGCCGTCGCCCAGACGTCCCTGCCTTGGGCGACGGTTGCTTCCGGATCGAGAAAGATGCGCTCGCCGAGCTTCGCGATCGCGGTCTCGCGGGAACGGCCCAAGAGTTCGGCGATCCGGTCGAGATCGACGGCCCCCGTCTCGTGCAGGGTGACGGCGAGCGCGTCCTCGGCCGTCTCGATCAGCGGCGTGGTCTCGGGATGCAGCACGCGCTCCCGGAAGATCGGCCCCTGTTTCGCCGTGCCGCTTTCGAGGTCGTAGTCCTCGATCGAGGCGACGAGCCAGACGTCGGGGTCGTCGAGAAAGGGCTGAAGGTTAGGACGGCGGAAGGTCTCGCGCGTCTCGCCGTCGGCGCTGACCGTCTCGCTGATGGTGGTCAGGTTGATCGGGCCGAAGCTGCGAACGAAGCTCGCATAAGCCGAGCGCAATCGGATTTGCGCCGATCCCCAGGGCTTGCCGTCGGCCTGGGCCCGCAGAACCTCGCGCACCGCATCGCGCACAGCGATCAGGCCGCGGATGATCCTGGCGTGCTTTGCCGGGATGCCTTCGGTTCCTTTGCCCTCGCGGACGGGGACCGGCTGCGGCGTTCCGTCGATGATCTGGACGAGCGCGCCGTCATGGACGAGATAGCTGCCCTCCTTGATGATCGCGCCCTCGGCGGCCGTCCCGACGCTGAGCTGCGTCGCCGTCCGGTCTTTTGCGGGCGAAGGCGCGATCGGCTTGAAGAGGTCGCGCGGCAGCCGGTCGAGGGCTTGCGCGAGAAGGTCGGCGAGCGCGCCGGCGGTCGCAAGGACGGGCCGGCACGTATAGGCCGGCCCGTAGGCGCTGGACGTGCGGGCGTGGTCCCCAAGGACCATTTCGGGGTGATCGACGAAGTAGCGGTTGATCGCGAGCGCCGCCTCGCCGTCTTCGGCCGGTACAGCTTCGGCGAGGCTGTCCCAGGCCGCGCCGCCTGCTGCGGCCCCCGCATCCCGCTTCTTGAGGAAGAGGATGTCGACCACGACGTCCGTTCCGGCCGCGGCGTGCATTGCGCCTTCGGCCAGGCGCACCGCGCCGATCAGGTCGGCCATGGACGCGATATGCTTGCGGGCGGTCTGATCGACCTTGTCCATGGTCCAGCGCGAGGTGACGAAGGCGGCGAGGCCTCCAGGCCTCAACCGCTCAATCGCGCGCGCGATGAAATAGTCGTGCAGGGAAAGGCGCAGCTCGCCGGCCGGATCGTCGGCGCGCACGGTGCGGTCGGAGAACGGCGGGTTGCCGATCGCGAGATCGAAGACGTCCGGGAGACGCGCCCTGGTGAAATTCTCGTGCCGGATGCGGGCGTTCGGATAGAGGAGCTTGGCGATCCGGGCGGTCACAGCGTCCATCTCGACGCCGGTCAACGCCAGCTTGTTCGCAAGCGCTTCCGGCGCGAGGGCGAAGAAGAGGCCCGTTCCGCAACCGGGCTCGAGCACGCGCCCGCCGTCGAAGCCCATCTTGCTGAGCGCCCGCCAGATGGCGCGGATCATGAACTCCGGCGTGAAATGCGCGTATTGCGTCGCTCGCTTGAGATTGGCGAGATCCTCGCGCGAAACGAGCTCTTCGAGCTCGAGGCCGAGACCTTCCCACTGAGGGGCAAAGCCTTCGCCGGCGCGGCGAAAGAGCTTGTCGGCGAGGTCCGTAGCGCCGAACCCCGTGAATTTCGCCAGCTGCTCCTGCTCGTCAGGCCGGGCATGACGGGCTTCGGCCTCGATTGCGGTCATGAGTCGGATCGCGGCGAGATTGTCTTTGGCGCGCGCCTTCCAGCCGTCGGCGAGACGGCGGTCGCCGGCAAGGCGGTAGTCGTGGGCGGGGACGGCCGGCTTCGTGGGGCCGGGCGCGTCGACGACTTCGGCCTCTTCCGGCTCGAAGGTCATCTCCGGAAGGGCAGGGGACTTGGCGGTCGGGAATCCGGCGGTCGGGGATCCGCTATAGAGCCCGAGGCCTCCGCCGAGGCTCGTGGTGTCGAGGAAGGGCAGGGTGAACTGGTCGTGCTTCATGGGAGACGCGCGCTTTCCGAAAAATGCGCGTGCGGACGCGAAGCCCTGAAAGCGCATGGCGCTTCGAGGACCCGTCATCTGCACGCGAGGGTTGGAAGGGTGAGGGTTTGGAAGGACGAGGCGGGTTCAGCCGCGCTTGATCTTGGGCTCGTAGAAGGCGCTCAGGATCGCCTGCCGGACGTCGTGCCAATTCGGCGACGATTCTTTCGATACGCGGTCGAGGATTTCCGAGACGGTCGAGAACTCGGCC
>NZ_JBKQOT010000588.1:0-7281 GCF_052145395.1 Roseiarcus sp. | reverse complement strand
CTTGCCGGTCTTGGCGTTGAGCGCCACGAGCTTGCCGTCCAGGCGGCCGACGAACAGCTTGCCGTCCGCGTAGCTCACGCCGCGGCTGTTGACGTCGCAGCAGGCGAACTGCAGCACGTCGTCGGGCAAGTCGGGCTCATAGGTCCATTTCTTCGCGCCGGTCGCTGCGTCGAGCGCATACACGTACTTTGGCCCCCAGGAGGTGGAGACGTACAGCGTGTCGCCGATCACCAGCGGCGTGGCTTCGTTCGAGCGCAACGAGCCAAGCTGGAACGAATAGGCGAGCTTGAGATTGCCGACGTTTCCGGTGTTGATCGACTTCAGCGGGCTGAAGCGGGTGTTCGCGTAGTCCTTGCCGTAGACCGCCCATTCGTTCGGGTCCTGGCCGCCCTTGATCACGGATTCGTTGGCGCCGGCCGCGCCAAGGCCGCCGATGAGCCAACACATCCCCGTCGCGCTCGCGAGGAGCGCGTTCGCAAGTTTCGCCATTTCGTTTCCTCCCTTGTCAGGACCTTATGAGCCGCATCTGCCGCGGGCCCTCTCACACCTCCGCCGGCTAAGCCTGCGAAAGTGGAGTCACGATACTGTGCAACCCTGCTTCGCGCTACGCGCAGAGCCACCTACTTTGGCGCCAATGCTTTGGCGCCGCCCCAAGCCGGTCGACGCGCGTATGATTTCGGCCGGCAATCCTCTCAGAGCTTCTTACCGTCCGGGCCGAACTGCTTGAGATAGGCGATCAGATCGGCGATGTCGTCTTCCTTGCTCATGCCGGGAAAGGCCATCTTGGTTCCAGGCACGACTTCGCGCGGACTCATGAGATATTTCGCCAGGGTGGCCTCGTCCCAGGTCAGACCGGAATTCTTGTTGGCGTCGGAATAGTTGTAGCCCGGCACGCTGCCGGCCTTGCGGCCGACGACGCCGTTGAGCTGCGGACCGACGAAGTTCCGGGCGCCGTCGCCGATCTGGTGGCAGACCTTGCAGACCCTGAATTTGGCCTCGCCGGCAGCGGCGTCGCCGGCCGCCGACGCCGAGCAGGACGATGCGGTGAGCGCCAGCGCCGCGAGAGCGGTCACACGGATGGGCTTCATGCGGTTCTCCTCTTCGCCGCTTGCGGCGAACGACGGCGGCCGCAGTCGAAGGCCGGATGGCCGGCGCGCTCGGGTAGAGACAAAACTGCTCCCCGCTTGTCAAGGCGAAGGCGGCGCGCCCTTTGACAGCGCGGACGCTTTGACCGAAACAGGCGGCGATGACGCCCCTCGTCAAAATCTGCGGCCTCTCCACGCCCGAGACCCTCGACGCCGCGCTCGCGGCGGGAGCGGACATGGTCGGATTCGTGTTTTTTGCCAAGAGCCCGCGAAGCATCGGCTTCGGAGCGGCGCGCGCCCTCGGCGCCGCCGCGCGCGGCAGGGCGCGGATCGTCGCGCTCACGGTCGACCCCAACGACGCGCTGTTGTCGGAGGTCGTCGAGGCGCTCGATCCGGACATCTTGCAGTTGCATGGGAAGGAGGGCCCGGAGCGCGTCGGCGAGATCGGCGCCCGCTTCGGTCGACGGACCATGAAGGCGATTGGCGTCGCCGCGCCCGAAGACCTCGCCGCCGCCGGCGCCTACGACGGCGCGGCCGACTATCTGCTGATCGACGCCAAGCCGCCGAGCGGCGCCGTTTTGCCCGGCGGCAACGGCCTGCCGTTCGACTGGCGGCTCGCGCGCGACTTCGCGCCGAGGCGCCCTTGGCTGCTGTCGGGGGGCCTCGGCCCCGACAACGTCGCCAAGGCGATCCGCGCAACCGGCGCCCGCGGCGTCGACGTGTCCTCGGGCGTCGAGTGCGCGCCCGGCGTCAAGGACGCGTTGAAGATCGCGGCCTTTGTGGCTGCTGCGCGCGACGCCTTCGCCCGCGCAACCGTTGGAGTGGATTGAATGGCCAAGCTCGACAAGCCGAACTCCTTCCGCAAAGGGCCGGACGAGCGCGGCCGGTTCGGCATCTACGGTGGGCGGTTTGTCGCCGAGACGTTGATGCCGCTGATCCTGTCGCTCGAGAAGGCCTATGAGCAGGCGAAGGCGGACCCGGCGTTCCACGCCGAGCTCAACAACCTGCTCAAACACTATGTCGGGCGGCCGAGCCCGCTCTATTTCGCCGAGCGCCTCACAGCTCACCTCGGCGGCGCAAAAGTCTATTTCAAGCGCGACGAGCTCAACCACACCGGCGCGCACAAGATCAACAACGTGCTCGGCCAGATCCTGCTCGCCCGGCGCATGGGCAAGCAGCGGATCATCGCGGAAACGGGCGCCGGCCAGCACGGCGTCGCGACCGCGACCGCCTGCGCCCGCTTCGGCCTCGACTGCGTCGTCTACATGGGCGCGGTCGACGTCGAGCGGCAGAAGCCGAACGTGTTCCGCATGAAGATCCTGGGCGCCGAGGTGCGCCCCGTTGAGGCCGGCGCGCGCACACTGAAGGACGCGATGAACGAGGCGCTGCGCGACTGGGTGACCAACGTCTCCGACACGTTCTACTGCATCGGCACGGCCGCCGGGCCCCACCCCTATCCGATGATGGTGCGCGACTTTCAGTGCGTGATCGGCAACGAGACGCGCGAGCAGATGATGGAGGCCGAAGGCCGGCTGCCCGATAGCCTGGTCGCGGCGATCGGCGGCGGGTCGAACGCCATCGGCCTCTTCCATCCCTTCCTGGACGACGAGGGCGTCGAGATTTTCGGGGTCGAGGCGGCGGGGCACGGGCTCAGCGTCGAGAACGGCCATGCGGCCTCGATCGCCGGCGGCCGACCGGGCGTGCTGCACGGCAACCGGACCTACCTCCTGCAGGACGACGACGGCCAGATCCTCGAAGGCCATTCGATCTCGGCCGGCCTCGACTACCCGGGCGTCGGGCCGGAGCATTCCTGGCTGCACGACGTCGGCCGGGTAACCTACCTCTCGGCGACCGACAAGGAGGCGCTCGAGGCCTTTCAGCTCCTGTCGAAGCTCGAAGGCATCATCCCGGCGCTCGAGCCCGCGCAAGCGCTCGCCAAGGTGATCGAACTCGCCCCCAAGCGCCCCAAGGACCACCTGATGGTGATGAACCTGTGCGGCCGGGGCGACAAGGACATCTTCGCCGTCGCCGACCACCTTGGGGGGATGTGACGCCCGCCCGGCAAGCGCGCAGGTTCTGGCAGGTCATCCGTCTTTTCAAAGATTTAGGCGCTGGAATCGGTCACGATGCGCTTTTTCGGAAGCGTTCTGGGGCGAAGTCGGCGATCCCGAGGCGCGGTCATCGACCGCGCCCTGCTGCGGACGCGCACGAGTGCCGACGCGAGCGCCGCCCCCAAACCGGATCGGCACCGATCCCAAGCCGATGCGGCGCCGATCCCAAATCCATGCCAACTTCTGGCAAGGGGCGCCCATTGTCATTTCGAGCCTTTTCAGGGACTTGGCCCGGTCGATGGCGTGCTCGCGACCTCGGCGCGATGTTCCGCCGCCCGGCCTGCGCGGAGCCGACGGCTTGGCCCGTCGGCGAACTCCGCGAGCGGCGGTGACGTGAACGAACGACTGGCGTCGCAGTAGCGGTCGAGCCGGTCGAGCAGTTTCAGCAGCGCGGGAATGGCTTTCGAGTCGCCGCTCTCGACGTCGTAGGCGGCGAGGCGCAACGCCGGCATGAGGCGGGCGATCTGCATCCGCCGGTGGTCCGGGGCGTCCTCCCGGCGCGCGGTCGCGGCGCGCACGATCTGCCGTAGCCGCTCGCGCGAAATCCCCTCCTGTGCGGCGATGTCGGCATAGCTCTCGCCCTCCTGCATGCGGGCGAAAATGCGTTGAAGCCGCATTGCGCGAGCGGCGGGCGAAAGGGGGATTCGGGCGGGGCGGGGCGAAACGGACATGGGCCTCTCGTCGGTCAAAGGAAGGCGCTTCTTCGGTAAAAAAAGATCATGGTATCCATAATTTCTATATATTGCAATATTGATCGTGTAACCGACTGAAAAAACGAACTTTTTTCCTTGTGCGCGAGGGGCCTGAGGCCGCTTCGAGGCGCGGCGCCGCATCAAACACGAGTGTTTTGCTCCTCGCCATGCTGAGGGACCGGAGTCGACGTCTTGTGGACGTAGCAGCCGCGGCCGCGGACGTCGCAAGTGGGGCAGGTAACCTTGCCTGGCGACACCGATGGCGCGGTCTCCTCCCGAGTCGGGCTTTGTCCCTCTGACGGGCATCCTTGCCCGAACGGGCCTATACCGGTCGGCCGGTCGACATGGTTTGCCGGCGTCAAGGACGGCCGAAAGGCTGCGCAAACTCGCCAAGCGGTAGGAGCGCAACGAGCGCGCTGACGCGCGTCATACCGCAATGCGGAACGCGCGCGGAGACGGTTCGCTTTCCCTCCAGGGCGCCAAATTGCGGCGTCGCTTTTTGGACGGCCGACCGGCCCCGGCGCCCACGCTGCGCCGACTGGCTCACAACAGACTTGGTCCGCATAGGCGCCGCCGATGGATGATTGGCGTCGTTTACACGTCCTTATTGACGCCGTTCACAAGCATTCCCACGAATAGGCACAGCGGAATATTGTCCCGAATGCGCTCGTCGTCAGGCAAACTCCGGCGCTTTCTTTGATGCGACGGTGATCCGTCGAAATTTGCGTTTCGTTTACCGCTTGCGACTCGGGACAAGCGGCGACACCAGCGCGTCTCTTGGGTCGAGCGCGTTCTCGCTAAGGAGAGAAGCCTATGTCATCAAACACGCTGATCGGCGGCGACACGCTCGTCACGGTGCCGAAGGGCACGGTGGCGGCCCTAACGAAACTTGATGTCAACGTTTCCGGGTTCGGTTCCGCGAATCTCTCGTTCGACGCTGCGGGCGATTTGCTCGCGGACTTCCCGATAACTGGCGGCTATGCCGACGCCTATGACGTGATCCTCCATCAGGGCAGCGGTCTGACGTTCTCGGACAGCCACGGCTCCATCACCGTCAGCGACTTCCGCGTCGAT
Organism: Roseiarcus sp.; assembly: GCF_052145395.1. Classification (NCBI taxonomy): domain Bacteria; kingdom Pseudomonadati; phylum Pseudomonadota; class Alphaproteobacteria; order Hyphomicrobiales; family Roseiarcaceae; genus Roseiarcus; species Roseiarcus sp. The sequence continues at coordinate 2,319 of NZ_JBKQOT010000588.1, read as the reverse complement.
ACGCACACTGACGTCGTCTACGGCGACGTCGCGCTGAAGACCGGTTCGACCAGCGTCAGCGAAAACAACGTCGACATATTCAACATCGGCGCTGGCCTTTCGCTCACCTTCACCAGCGACGCGATCGGCGCGGTGAACGAGGCGCTCGGCTCGTCGCTGACGACCGCGGTCCCGGTCGGGACGGCGGCGCCACATCCGGTCGCCAATCCGCTCCCGACGTCCTTCGAAGAGCTGAGCCTTGTGCGCGACTTTTTTCACGACTACGGCTTCCAAGGCCAAACACAGCCGATCGTGGGCGGCCACACCGACGTGACGCTGACCTCGGCGGCGACTTTGACCAGTCTCGGGATTCACGTCTCGACGCTCGGATCGGCAACCGTCGACGCGTCGGGCGCCAGCCCAGTCGCCGAGTTCCCGATCACTGGCGGAACCGAACAGAGCGCGGGCGACGTCATCCTGCATGAAGGCAGCGGTCTCGCGCTCAGCACCGCCCACGACACCGTCGATCTTCAGAACTTCCTGGTCGACACGATCCACAACGTGGTCGACGCGGACGTGACGATCGACGGCAAGTTTGCCGGCGACCTCGGGGTCTTCAACATCGGCGCCGGCGGGCAGTTGACGCTCACCTCGACTGCCGCGGGAGCGCTCGATTCGACGTTCCATCTCGGCTCGACGCTAACCTCGTCCACGGTCGTTGGAACCGCCGCGCCGGATCCCGTTCGCGCTGACCCATAGCGAGGCCGCGGTGATCGCCTCTGCCCTCGCACGCCACGCCTGACCATCGCAACGCCGCCGCGGGAACCCGATGGCTCCGGCGGCGGCGTCTGAAGCGCCCAGACAGACCGGGAGGGAGACACGCATGCCCGCTCTGATGACCCGGCGACCGCCGGCGCGACTCGACGATCCGGTCGCCGCGTCCTCTCCTCCTCTGGATTCCGGCCTCACCGCTCTCGCGCTCGTCGCCGGCCACTACCGCATTGCGGCGGATCCGATGCAGTTGAAGCATCAGCTCGCGCTGACGGGGCGGATGGCGGACGCCGAGGACATCGTGCGCGGCGCGAAACTGTTGCAGCTGAAGTCGCGCATTCTGACCAAGGTCACGCCGAGGCGGCTGGCGTCGATTCCCTATCCGGCGCTGATCGGTTTGCAGAGCGGCGGCTTCGCGCTGATCGCCGTCGGCTCGGCCAAGGGCCTGGGGCGGCTGATCGACCCGATCGCGCGATCGGTGCGCGAAATGACGGTGGAGGAGATCGCCAAGCTTTCGAGCGGCGAGGTCGTCTTGGTGACGCGGCGGCTCGGCGGAGCAGGGGTCGATCCGAACACCTTTGGCTTTCGTTGGTTCTGGCCGTCGATCCTGCGCTACAAGCGGCCGCTCGGCCACGTGCTCGTCGCCTCGCTGTTCGTGCAGCTTTTCGCGCTCGCGACGCCGATCTTCTTCCAGCTCGTCGTCGACAAGGTGCTGGTCCACAAGGGCGTGTCGACGCTGGTCGTGCTGGTCATCGGCATGGTGACGCTCGGCCTGTTCGAGACCGTGCTGCAATTCCTGCGGTCGTACACGCTGAGCCACACCACCAACCGCATCGACGTCGAACTCGGGCGGCGGCTCTTCCATCACCTCTTCCGCCTGCCGCTCGCCTATTTCGAGACCCGCGCCGCCGGGCAGACGGTCGCGCGGATGCGTGAACTCGAGACGATCCGCAGCTTCTTGACCGGCCAGGGCCTGACCGCGCTCATCGATCTCGTGTTCACCCTCGTCTTCATCGGGGTCATGTTCGTCTACTCGGTCAAGCTCACGCTGGTGGTGCTGGTTTCGATCCCGGTCTACGTCCTCATCGCCGCCGTGCTGCGGCCGATTCTGCGCGAGCAGATCAACGAGCGGTTCAACCGCGGAGCGCGCTCGCAGCAGTTCCTGGTCGAGTCGATCGTCGGGGCGCAGACGCTGAAGGCGGCGAGCGTCGAGCCGATGATGCAGGCCCAATGGGAGGAGCGGCTCGCCTCGTACGTGAGCAAGTCGTTCGACGCCGGCGTCACCGGCGCGCTCGGGCAGAACATGATCCAGTACGTCAGCAAGGTCACGACGGCGCTGATCCTGTTCATCGGCGCGCAATCGGTGATCGCAGGCTCGATGTCGGTCGGCGAGCTGATCGCTTTCAACATGATCGCAAGCCAGGTCGTGCAGCCGATCCTCAGGCTGTCGCAGCTCTGGCAGGATTTCCAGCAGGTGCAGGTGTCGGTGGCGCGGCTCGGCGACATTCTCAATGCGCCGCCCGAGCCCGTGCCGCAAAATCTCCTGACGCTGCCGCCGCCGCGCGGCGC
>NZ_JBKQOT010000587.1:0-5913 GCF_052145395.1 Roseiarcus sp. | reverse complement strand
TTCAGCGCCGGCGGCGGCGACCGAGAACGACACAGCGGCCGCCGCGAGCGCCGCGGCGAGAAGATATGCGCGCATGACCGTCTGCTCCTTGTGGTGAAAGCCCCGCCCAGAGATAGGCAGCCGGCCGGGCGAATTTACGGCTGTACGTCCGCCGGCCGCGAGCGGATCACCCGAACCGCTGGCGCGATCGTTGGCGCGCCTTTATGGCCTCGGTCTCGCGGTCGCGGGGCGGCGCGCCGCTGCTGAGCGAGGACACGAGGCGGCGCGTCGCCTCCGCCACCTCGTCGACCGCCCGGTCGAAGGCCTCCGCGTTGGCCTGCGAGGGCCGAGCGAAGCCGCTGACCTGGCGCACGAACTGAAGCGAGGCGGCGCGGATCTCCTCCTCGGTGGCGGGCGGCTCGAAGTTGAACAGCGGGCGGATGGCGCGGCACATCGGACGACCCCGTTTCGAAAAGAAGCGGCTACTCGGTCAGCTCGTAGCGCGCCGTCACTGTCACCGTGAGCTTGTCCTGTCCGGCCTCGATCGGTGTGGGCGCGGCCCTGGCGGCGCTGGCGTAGACGCGGTGGGCGTAGGGCGCCGGCTGCCCGACGGTCTGCTCACTGAGCTCCATCAGCCGGCCGACCTTGGCCCCGGCCGCGGCCGCGTAGATATCGGCCTTGCGGCGCGCGTCGGCCAGGGCCGTAGGTCGCGCCTTGTCGAGGAGCCCGCTCGGGTTGTCCTCGTCGAAAGTCACGCCGTACATGGCATTGGCGCCGCTTGCGACGGCCTTGTCGAGCAGGGCGCCGAGACGGGGGAGATCGCGAACCGTGACTGTCACCATGTCCCCGACGTTGTAAGCCGACGATGGCCGGCGGCGTGGAGGAGCCGGGCGAGGGATTGGAGAAGGTCGGCGAAATCGACAGGCTCGACGTCTGGAGGTCGGCCGGGGCGACGCCTTCGCCCTTGAGGGCCGCAACGAGCCCGTTCACCGCCTTGGCGTTGGCGGCCATCGCGTCGCCCGCGTCCTTGCCCGTCGTCGTCACGCCGAGGGTGACCCGGGCGAAATCGGGGGGCGCCTCGACGCTCGCCTCGCCGGTGACTTCGATGGACCGGTCGGGATTCACCTCGATGAGCCGGGGTTGCGCTGTGGCCGACGTGGATTGGACGGCGTAGGCGAGCGCGAGCGCGGCGGCGCTGGCGAGAACGGATGACCTTGTCATGGCTTTGCCCCCGATGCTGCCGCGGCTGGCGCTTGCGGGCCGGAAACGCACGGCCTCAGTCCCCGGCCTTATCCGTCTTCACGCGGTAACGGAAGTCGCAATGCCTCGCCCCGCCCATGATGGTCTGCGTCCGGGTGAGTTCGATGGACGGATCGTAGCCCTCGCAGAAGGCGCCGTCGCGGTTGCAGGACAAGATGTCGCCCAGATCGCCGAGGCCCATGGCGCGATAGGTCTCGGCGTACCGGCAGCGGGTGACGTTGAAGTCGAACGCGCCGGGCTCGTCGCTGAGGACCTGGACCTCGAGCGCGTCGTCCTGGGTCCAGAGCGGGAAGATCGCCTTGAAACTCTCGAGGTCCGCGCCGCCGGGAGCGCGCGCGGCCATGTCGGCGCCGGCAGCGATCGCCGCGCGGCGAATGGCGGCCCGAAGGATCTCCCGCGCCTTCGTTTCGCCGATCGCCTTGCGCATCTCGTCATAGATCGGCGCGATGATCTCCGCCTCGATTTTTCGGCGGGCGAAGATGCCGAGGTTTTGGGTCATAGGGTCGCAATCCCCGGGCCGGGGCGCAAGGCGAAGCGCGGTTTTTGCAGCAGATTGCGTGATTTCAAGGCGTTAGACTCCAATTCTTGATTCACAGACGGCGCTGAAGCGACCATTGCCGCATTTTCGCCTCAAGCGGATCGTCGTGTCCATGCGACTGATCCAAGGATTTGAGGAGGTTATCGCCAAAGGCGAAAGCTCCGAATGAACTGTTCACGCATCTTACGCTTCCAATCGCGGCTCATGTTGGGCGTTCAGGACCCTTTGCGCGTCCAAGGGCGGCGGCTGGCGGGAGGCGGGACGGGACTAGGCGGGTCGACATTGCTCGGCTCCAAACGGCCTTTGGGAATATAGAAACACAAGCGCCGGTCCTCTGGCACGACATTGTTCAACCCGCCCGGCGACCCGTCCATTGCACGCGCCCGCGTTGCGGGTAGAGTGGCCGGACAGGGCGGCGCTTTTCATGGTCGGCGAACCACAGCCACGGACCTTTATTTCCTATTCGCGCAAGGACGGCGCGGAATATGCCGCGTGGCTGCGGACGTGGCTCGGTGAGCACGATCTCTCGGTCTGGCGGGACCTCGAGTCGCTTGAGGGCGGTCCGGACTGGTGGAGCCAGATCGAGGACGCGCTGAGATCGAAGGCGCTGCAACATTTCATCCTCGTCGTCACGCCGGCCTCCCTCGCAAGCCCTTACGTGCGGCGCGAGATTCGGCTGGCGCGCCAAGAGGGCGAGACCGTCTGCCCGGTTCGAGGGCCGGGGCTCGCGGACCTCGGCGCCCTGCCGCGCTGGCTCGGCCAAATCTACGACCTCGACCTCACGGAGCATCAGACGACGCTGATTCGCGTCCTTCAGGACGTAAGCCGGCAGAAGCGCGTGCCGATGATGGAGCCGGAGCCGCCGGAGGATTTCGTTCCGCGCTCCAAGGAATTCGACGCGCTCAAGGCGCAGCTCCTCGACGCCAAGGGCGACGCGGTCGCTGGCATCACGGCGGCGCTGAAGGGCGCGGGCGCTACGGCAAAACGACGCTGGCCAAGGCGCTCGCCCACGACCCCGACATCCAGGACGCCTATTTCGACGGAATCTTGTGGGCGGAGCTCGGCGAGAAGCCGGAGCGGCTGTTGTCAATCCTCACCGACCAAATTGAGGTGCTGACGGGCGACCGCCCGGGGTTGGAGACGATCAGCGCCGCCGCCGGGAAGCTCGGCGAGGCGCTCGGTGACCGGCGCATTCTCTTGATCGTCGACGACGCCTGGCGCGAGCAGGACTTGAGGCCCTTCCTGCAGGGCGGGGCGAACTGCGTCCGGCTCGTGACGACGCGGATCGACAACGTCCTGCCGCAGACGGCCCTGCGCCAGCCCGTCGACGCCATGCAGGCGGGCGAGGCGCTGAGCCTCATCTCGGCCGGGCTGCCGGCGGATGAGGTTGCTCGCGAACGCGCCAGTCTCAAGAAGCTCGCCGCGCGGCTCGGCGAATGGGCGCTGCTTCTCAGGATCGTCAACGGCTTCCTGCGCGATCGCGTGGTCAAGGCCTACGAATCGCTGTCCGTGGCGATCGTCGGCGCGAACAAGCGGCTCGACGCTAGGGGCCTTGTCGTCTTTGACGCGCGCGACGACGCCGATCGCGCCAGGGCGGTTGCGCGGACGATTGGCGTCAGCCTCGAAATTCTGTCTGAAGCGGAGCGCGCACGTTTCGGCGAACTCGGCGTCTTTCCCGAGGACGCGGAGATTCCCATCGGCATCGTCGCTCGCCTATGGGCGGCCGGTGGCGGTCTCGAGGACTTCGAAGCCGAAGACCTGCTCAAGAACCTGTTTGACCTCTCGCTCCTGCTCGACCTCGACTTCGGACAACGCTTCTGCCGTCTGCACGACACGACCCGTCATTTCCTGCGGGATCGGGCGGGAAAAGACGGACTCGTCACGCAACACAAGCAGCTTGTCGCAGCGCTCGACGGCGTTGCGAGCGAAGGGGCCGACGCGCGGACCCGGAGCTACTATTACCTCACGCTTCCGCATCACTTTGCGGAGGCTCGGGAGCGCGCGCGCCTCGACGCGTTGCTGCTCGATCCCGCCTGGCTCCAGGCGAAGCTGGAGGCGACCGCGAATCCTCAGGCGCTGGTCGCCGACTATCAGCGCTACGGCGTCGGCGAGGCGCAAAGCCTGATCGGCCGGACCTTGCGCCTGATCAGCGGGATCTGCGTGCGCGATCCGAGTCAACTGCCGCAGCAGCTCATCGGGCGTCTGGCGGGGTTTGAGGCTGTCGCCGGGTCGGGGTTCCTCGACCTCGCGCACTGGCTCCTTCGCCATCCGTCCCTCGTACCGCTCAGGCCCACCCTCACGCCGCCCGGGCCCGAGGCTGCCCGCCTCGAGGGGCATGAGAGCTCTGTCAACAGTCTCTGCCTTGTGGCGGATGGGCGGCTGGCCTCGGGCTCCGACGACCGAACGATCCGGCTGTGGGACGCGGCGACCGGGGCTGAGACCGCCCTGCTCGCCGGCCATGACGGCTCGGTCAAGGCTCTTTGCCTTCTGCCGGACGGGCGGATCGCTTCGGGCTCGGACGACAGGACAATGCGCCTGTGGGACGTCTCAACCGGGTCCGAGACCGCCCGCCTTGAGGGGCATGACGGGTGGGTCAATGCGCTCTGCCTTCTGGCGGATGGGCGGCTAGCCTCGGGTTCGCACGACAACACGATCCGGCTGTGGGACGCCACGACCGGGGCCGAGACCGCCCGCCTCGAAGGGCATACAGGCCCGATCAAAGCTCTATGCCTGCTGACGGACGGGCGGCTCGCCTCGGGCTCTGCGGACAAGACAATCCGGCTTTGGGACGGCGCGACCGGGGCTGAGACCGACCGCCTCGAGGGGCATGATTGGCCGGTCGCCTCACTCTGCCTTCTGGCGGACGGGCGGCTCGCCTCGGCCTCTACGGACAACACGATCCGGCTGTGGGACGCCGCGACCGGGACCGAGACCGCCCGCCTCGAGGGGCACACGCGCCCGGTCGCCGCTCTCTGCCTTCTGGCGGACGGGCGGCTCGCCTCGGGCTCGTCGGACAACACGATCCGGCTGTGGGACGCCGCGACCAGGACCGAGACCGCCCGCCTCGAGGGGCACACGGGCACGGTCGCCGCTCTCTGCCTTCTGGCGGACGGGCGGCTCGCCTCGGGCGCTTGGGACAATACGATCCGGCTGTGGGACGCCGCGACCGGGGCCGAGTTCGCCCGCCTCGAGGGGCACACCAATTCGGTAAGAGCTCTTTGCCTTCTGCCTGACGGGCGGCTCGCCTCGGGCTCTCATGACAGCAAGATCCGGCTGTGGGATGCCGCGACCGGGGCCGAGATGACGCGCCTCGATGGGCACACGAACTGGGTCTGGGCGCTTTGCGTTGTGGCGGACGGGCGGCTCGCCTCGGGCTCCCTCGACAACACGATCCGGCTGTGGGACACTGCAGCCGGGGCCGAGGCCGCCCGCCTCGAGGGACATGAGGGTTTTGCATGCGCTCTCTGCCTTCTTGCGGACGGGCGGCTCGCCTCCGGATCCAGCGACAGCACGATCCGGCTGTGGGACGCTTCAACCGGGGCCGAGACCGCCCGACTCGAGGGGCACACAGACGCGGTCACTGCTCTCTGCCTTCTGGCGGACGGACGGCTTGCCTCGGGCTCGGACGACCGGACGATCCGGTTGTGGGACACCGCGACCGGGGCCGAGACCGCCCGCCTCGAAGGGCATGACGGGTGGGTCGCCGCTCTCTGCCTTCTCGCGGACGGGCAGCTCGCCTCGGGCTCGTGGGACAAGACGATCCGGCTGTGGGACGTTAAGACCCGGGCCGAGACTGCCTGCCTCGAGCTCGACGCCCCCGTGACGGCGCTTGTCGCCATCGCGCCCAACCGCCTAGTCGCCGGCGACTATCGCGGGCTGCTGCATTGGCTGGAGTTCGTGGATTGAGGGGGCGCGCTGCAGGGCGGGGTCCGTAGGGCGTCTTTCAGGAAGCCCGTCTTTCGAGGGGCTATGGACCCCCGCCAAGGCGTGGCCCGTAGGGCGTCCGCAGGGAACGAGCGCCGCCCCACCCGTCATGGCCGGGCTTGTCCCGGCCACCCACGAAGCGCCGGCGCCAGTCGCGGCGCGATTTCAAATTATGAAGATCAGGAACCTATCGGGAAGCGGTAGTGTTCGCG
>NZ_JBKQOT010000586.1:0-8068 GCF_052145395.1 Roseiarcus sp. | reverse complement strand
GACAAGGCGCGGCGCGCGCTCGGCGCCGGCGCGGCGGTCGTGCTGGACGCGACCTTCTCGACCAGGTTCGCGCGCGCCGCCGCCGGCCGGGTCGCGGCGGAGGTTGGCCTCGCCTTCGACGGCCTTTTCCTCGAGGCGCCGCTTTCGGTCCGGCTCGCCCGCGTCGAGCAGCGAAGAGGCGACGCCTCCGACGCGGATATGGGCGTCGCGCGAAGGCAACAGGCCGATCCGCTCCGCGAGCGGGGGTGGGCCGCGATCGACGCCTCGGGCTCGCTCGCGGAGACGGTGGCGCTCGCCGCCAATCGGCTGGGTGCCGAGCGCGGTTCGGCGCGTGGATAGGTCCGGGGACAACCGGGTGAATCGCGGCCCCCTTCACCCGATCGGGTCGACGCTGGCCCTTTGCGATCCCGAATCGAGCCTTTTCAAGGGTTTGCGGCGGATTTTTCGGGCGGGCGCCACGGCCGAGGCGGGCCACCTCCCAGCGACCACGCGCCTCAAGGAGCCCGCGATCCCCGGACTTTGATCCGGGGACCTCTCGAAGAGCTTGCCCCCGAGCTTGGCGAGGGGACAGTCCAATGCGAGGCTGAATCGAGCCTTTTCAAGGGTTTGCGGCGGTTTTTTCGAGCGCCCCAACGGCCAAGGAGCGCGTCCCGTTCCCGGCGACCTCGAGTCTCAAGGAGCCGACGATCCCTGGACTTGACCGACTGTTCGCGACTCAGGGATCGGTCGCGGCGACGGACGACCGGCTTCGGCGGGTTCGGAGGGTCTCCCGTTTCGGCTCTGGAGACAGCTTGGCGCTGTTTGCCGAAGTTTGCAAGAAATTGTTTCCGAAAAAGTGGAAGGCCGGCGGCGCCGCGTCAGGTCGATTGGTTGAGGTTGCCGGTTCCGCCGTCTCCGAACGGACTGCGGCCGGGGCGCTGACCTCCTGGCGCCATCCGACCAGCTTGAAGGACCCCAAGGAAGGCCCGGAAAAACCTTGACCGCCTTCGAGAATTCATAGTTACTCCCTGTTCATGCCGGGTTCAGTTGAACGCCGGCATGACAACGAGCGCGCCCGGCGAGTCGGCCGGGAGGTTCCGGCCTTCGAGTCGTAGGGCTGGGCGACCGGATGGAACCATCGGGGAGTTGATATGAGAATCCAAGTGTTCAGGGCTGCGGCGGCCGCGTTTCTCGTGGCGGCGGCCATGGGCCTGACGGCGACCGGCCCCGCTGAGGCCCAGAGCGTCATGAAGGAATGCGGCAGCGAGTGGCAGGCCGCCAAGGCGAACAACACCACGAACGGCCAGACCTGGCAGGAGTTCCTGAAGGGTTGCCGCGCCCGTCACGCGAGCGCGCCGGCCGCAGCGCCCTCAGCCGCGCCTGCGGCCGTTCCCGCCGCCGCCCCAGCGCCCGCGCCGATGGCGCCAGCGCCCGCCCAGACGGCCCAGCCGGCGCCTGCGCCGATGGCGCCAGCGCCGATGAAGCCGATGGCCAAGCCGACCGGCGCCGGTCAGTTCAGCACCGAAACCGAGGCGAAGTCGCGTTGCCCGAACGATACGGTGGTGTGGCTCAACATCAAATCGCACATCTATCACTATCCGGGCACCCGCAGCTACGGCACGACGAAGCAGGGCGCCTACATGTGCGAGGCTGATGCGGTGGCGGCTGGCGACCGCGCCTCGAAGAGCCGGATCGGCAAGAAGGCCCAGCAGTAGTCATCGCCGGCTCCCCTTTCGCGCGGGCGTTGCGCCGCTTCGTCCCGTAGGACGAGGCGGCGCTTTGCGTTTCGGCGGTCGCAATCGGCCGTCCCTTCCCCGGGCGCCGCGTCCCGGCGCGGGCAAGGTTTTCGCCTGCCGTCGCTCACGAACGGGACGCCGGCGACATGGCCGCCTCGTCGATCCACACGGTCATGCCCGGCTCCAGCCCGGGCGTCGGACCGATCGGATCGGCGCGCAGCAGGAACGCGTTGAGATCGTGATCCCCGACGGCGCGCGCCGCGCGCCAGACCGCGAATTCCCCCAGCGGCCGGAGTTCGGTGACCCTGGCCTTGAGCCGATCTCCCGCCACCGTTCGCAGGGCGAGCTTCGAGCCGATGGTCACGCCGGCCAGCCGGTCTTCGCGGATGGTGAAGCTGAACCAGCGGTCGCTCGCCAGACCCATCGTCAGCACCGGCTGCCCGGGGACGATCGCCTCGCCGGGCTCGGCGACGACGAGGCGCGCGACGCCATCGGCCGGCGCCGTCAGCGTCGTCTTGGCGAGCTGAGCCGCGACGTCCGCGACGGTCGCTTCGCTAAGGGCGACCTGGCTCCGGGCGATGGCCAGTTGCTCCTTGGTCGGTCCGGCTTTGCTCTCGGCCAATGCGGCTTGGGCTTGGTTCAGACTCGCTTCCGCTTCGGCGAGCGCGGCGGCGTCCTCGTCGTACTGCTGACGGCTGGCGAAGGCGTGGGCGGTCAGCGTCGAGACCCGTGCGAACTGCTGCCTGGCGAGTTCGAGGTTCGAGGCGGCGATCTCGACGCTCTGCCGCGCGGTATCGAGCTCCTCTTGACGCACGCCGGCCTCGACGTTGGCGAGATTGGCGCGCGCGGATTGCAAGTTCGCCCCCGCCTCGGCCAGCGAAGCGGCGGTCTCGGGGTCCGAGAGCTCCGCCAGCTTATCGCCCTTGCGCACGGGCTGTCCCGGGGTCACGGCGAGGGCCTTGAGCCGGCCCGACGCGTCCGGCGCGATGCGGATTTCGGTCTCGTGCACGACGCCGACCAGCGGGGGCTTTGGCGAATGCTGGGTCTCGTAGCGGTAGCCGACCGCGGCGGACGCGCCGATGGCGACCACGGCGAGAAGGACCGCGGCCAAGCGGGTTCTAGCGTTCATGACGCGCCTCGTTGCGATTGGCGATGTGGGTCGCCGCGACCGCCATGAGGCCGTAGACGACAGCAAGGATCCAGAGCGTCGTCCAGTCCCGCCTTACATCGAGGAGGCTCGCGCCCATCTGGTTGACGCGGATGAATCCGTCGATGGCGGACGTGCTCGGAAAGACGCGGCTCGCGGCGCGGATGAAATCCGGGATCGCCTCGACCGGCCATGAGACGCCGACCATGAAGAACAGCGGCAGGCTGACCGCGACGAGCAGCAGCACCGCCGTTTCGCGGCGCCGGAACCCGGCGCCGACGAACTGCGCCAGGAAACTGACCGACAGGACGAACGGAACCGCCAGGAGCGCCAGGTCCCCGACCCGTCCCAGCGTCGAGAAGCCGTATACGCGCGGCAGCACGATCAGATAGAGCGCCAGGCCCGGGACGGAGAAGACGAGGTGGGCGAGCGCCTGGCCGAAGACGGCGCGCGCGCCCGATCGCAGCTGGCGGCTGATCCGACCCGTGCGCTCATACGCCGCCCCGCCGATCGACGCGACGCCGAGCAGCAGCGTCTGCTGCAGGATCAGCACGAATGCCGCGGGAACAACATAGGCGGCGTAGCCGCCGGTCGGGTTGAAGAGCGGCTCGGACACGGGCTCGACGGGCGAGGATCGGACCTGCGCCGCATAGGCGAGGCTTCCGTCCGTGCGCGCGCCGCGCAGCGCGACATCGATGGATGCGGTCGATGCGGCCTCGGCAATGCCCTGCAGGGTCTGGCTGTAGAGCAGGAGGTAGGCCGCATCGACATAGGCCGCAATGCGCGCCTGTTCGCCTCTCAACACTTGGCGCTCCGTGTCCTTCGGGATGGCGACGATCGCATAGACGTCGTGCCGGTCGAGCAGCGCCTGGGCCCCCGCCAGCGTGTTCGCGCGGGCCGTCACGGCTAGCGACTGATCGGCGTTCAGGGCCTGGACGAAATCCCGGCTGAGCTCCGTCTGGTCCTGGTCGACGACCGCGATCGGAAGGCTGCGCAGAACTTCGCCAAGATAGGGCTGCGGATAGAGGAGCCCGTAGATGACCGGCGCGAGCACGATCAGGCCGAATACCGACCGGTCGCTGAGGATCCGCACCGCTTCGTTGCGCATGGCGACGGCGACGCCGCGTCCGTAGCGCACCGGCGGGATCGGCGCGGGCTCGCGGCGGATCGGCGTGCCGGCGATCGCGCGAAGCCTGAGCCACGCCAGCGCGAAGTAGAGGCCGGCGAGGCCGCCGAGAATCATGAACGGCCGCACGGAATCGGATGGCGGCGCGCCTCTCGCCGCCTGATCGAACAGGACCTGCAGATACCAGCGCAACGGCAGGATCGAGCCCCAGGCGCGGGCGAAGCCGTTCATCGCCACGATCGGGAAGCCGACACCGGCGAATCCGAAGGCGGGATTGCAGAATATGGCGATCAGGCTCAGGCCCGTGGCGAGATTCTGCGTAAGCAGAACCAGGAGCGCGCCGAACCCGAGATAGCCGAGGATGTGCAGGACCGCGGCCGCCGCGACCATCACGGGGTCGCCGCGAAACGAGACGTCGTAGAGCGCATGGAGGATGGCCGCGACGACGACCTCCATGATGATGAAAAGGCCGAACAGCGGCAGGAGCTTGCCGATCAGCGCCACCAGCGGACGGCCGCCCGCGCTCTGCAGCCACGCGCGCTTGCTTCGGCGCGAGAACTCGGAGCCGACGGCGTAGCCCGCGGCCAGCGCCACGACGACGTGAAGCACCGTCGGCAGGATCGCGCGCAGCAGGAACTGCGCGTAGTTCAACGCCGGGTTCGAGAGAACGTATTGCTCGGCGACGAGCGCGCCGGGCTTGTAGCCGCCGCCGTCCGCGCCGCGCGGCAGCGTAGCCGTCGCCGCGGCGACCGCGTTGGAAATCGCAGAGTTGGCGTTGTTGCCGGGCGTGTAATACTGGCGGTTGTACAGCGTCACGATCTGCGGGCGCTGGCGGGCCAAGAGGTCGCGTTCGAAATTCTCGGGAATGTAGACGACGGCGATCGCCTCGCCGGAGCGGATCGCGTGCATGGCGGTCGTCATGTCCCCCGAACGCTCGGCGACAGTAATCCCAGGCGCGGAGCCGAGCGCCTGGACGTATGTGAGCGAGGTCGCCGAACGGTCGGCGTCGACGACAGTGACCCGGAGATCGCGGATGACCGCGTTAGAGAAAATCAACGTCAGCAGGGCGAAGGCGATGACCGGGACGATGATCGAAAGCACGAGGGCGACCTCGTCCCTCCGCATCCAGCGCAGTTCGCGGGTGGCGACGAGAAGCAGTCCTGGCCGTGCCGGCGCCTTCATCGGGACGCGCCCGTCGGCCACTCGGCGTAGACGCTCATCCCCGGCCGCAGAGCGGGCAGCGGCGTGACGGGATAAGCGCGCACCTCGAAAGTCCGCAGATCGAAATCGCCGGTCGCGCGCGTTGCGCGCCAACCGGCGTATTCGCCGCGCGCGGCGATGAGTTTGATCTCCGCCGTGATCGGCTGGTCGCCGAGCGCCGGCGCACGCATGGTGAAACGGTCTCCGACCTTGAGTCCGCGCACGAGGTCTTCGCGGAGATTGAACCGCAGCCAGACGTCGCCGAGATCGACCAGCGAAAGCAGGGGCACGCCGGGCGAGACGTATTCCCCGATCTCGGCGCCGATCTGATAGACCTGCCCGACGATCGGCGATTTGACCACGAGCTCGTCGACCTGGGCCTTGATCGTGTCGACGCTCGCCTGCGCCTTGACGACGTTGGTCTGGGCGATCGCTCTTTCTTCCTTGGTCGCGCCGTTGACCGCCTCCTCGTACGCGAGCCTCGCCTCGTCCTGTTTTCTCTTCGCGACTTCCAGCGAATTCGTCACTTCGTCGAGCCTCTGCAGCGGCGCGTTGCCCGAACCGGCGAGTTCCTTGATGCGGTCGTAGGTTTTTTGGGCCAGGGTGTAATTCGCCTCCGCCGCCTCCTGGTCGGCCTTGCGCTGGGCGATGGTCTCGGCCCGCGTGCCGGCCAGAATATTGGCGAGCTGCGCGGAGGCGACGTCGACTCCGGCTTGCGCCTGGCGCCACTTGGCGACAAGCTCGGGATTGTCGATGTGAAACAACAACTGTCCGGCGGAGACGTTCTGCCCGCGGTCGACGGGACGCTCGCCGACGCGGCCGTCGATGCGGGCGGCGATGTCCACCCGGGTGGCGTCCGCTTCGCCCTGGACGATCAGCGGCTGGGGCCGGGCCAGGTACCAGATCGACAAGCCGACGATCCCGGTGAGCGCCAGCGTGACGATCGCAGCGGAGGCGATGGCCGACCCTGACGCCCGCTCAGGCTTGGGCTCTGTCGGGGCGGAAGCCTCGGGCGTTGGAATCGGCGCGTTTTCGTTCATGCGGCCTCCGGCGGGTTCTCGCCCGCCGATCACGTGGGACGCGCCGGCCAAGGCGACCAATCACGAGGACAGATCGATGAAATCTGAAGCGTAAGCGGCCTAAGTCGGGGCGCCGAGCGTCCATCAAAACGAGGAAAGTTGCAAATGCGGCGGTCCGGACTTGGGGGGGACTGCGCCGCTCGGGGCGCTCTTCCTGCTCAATGGTCAGGGATTGGAGTCCTAGATCGTGAACCGAGTTTCACCGCCCCGCCGTCGAGGAGGGAGCGTCACCGTGGAACAAAGAACCAGCAGCAGGCCGGACGGAATCCACATCAGGAGGCCGCCGAGCTGCTGGTCCTCAAGCCCGGTCAGGCCCCAGGCCACCGTCGTCAGTTCGTGGACCCTGTAGAAGGGCGCCGTGGCGAAGGTCAGCAGCGCCGCGAGCAACGACATCTGCAACCCGATCGCCAAAACGATTGAGAAGGCGAGGCGACCCGGAGCGCGGAACACAGCGACCCACAGGACCAACGCGGCGCCGAACAGGGTTGCGTGCATGAGCCCATAGGCGAGGTTGTTCTCGAGCGTCTCGTCGTAGGCCGAAGGACTGTGCCAGAACCAGAAGACCACGGTGAAGGCGATCACGACGATGAGGGCGATCTTGCCGCCGATTTCCTGTCGTCCGTAAAGCGAGCCGAGCAACCCGCGCACAACCAGCGGCGCGGCGACAAGCGTCAGAACCATGTGCTGGACGGTCCGCGCGGAGAAGAGGGCGACGCTGACGCTGCAGAGCGGCGAGACAAAAGCGAGCGCCAGAATGAGCCACCCGCTCACGAAGAAGGCCAAGTCCCCCCGGCGCTCTCGCACCCTGCCGATCAGGACGACGCCCGCCGCGAGCGTTGCAAGAAGGCCCGTGAGAAGATGGGGATCGAGGTTCCACACCTCCTGGCCCGGCGCTGGCGCAACCCCGCAATAAGGAACAAAGCCTTCCGCCATCGGGCTCTCCATATTGCTCGGCAGCCCGTCGCCCTAGTGGACCTTCACTCCCCATTAAACCGCCGACCCGCGGACGAATCTATGGCAGGATGCGGTGAGGTGCGCCGGGCAACGCGACGCCAAGATGACGCCTGCGAACAAGTCTTGGTTCCCGTAATCAGCCGCCCTTCTGGCGATGAGTCGGTCGACGTCGACTGCGAAGGCCGACCGGGCGGACGTCGGGGCGGCAAGACGGCGAGTCTAACCGAAATCGCTCCCGGTCTCGCGTCCTCAGAGCCGCAGCCTGATCCCGTCCGCCCCGGACAGTTCGACCGTCCGCGTCTCGTCCTCGGGCAGGATCACGCGTATCTCGGAATAGGGCAGGGGGTAATCGCCGCGCGCCCCGACCTCGACGCGCACTGTGCTCGCTGTCCAGCTCAGCGCGATCGTCACGCGGGTCGAGGCGTCGACGAGGGAGAGGCCGTCGTCTTCAAAGAGCGCAGCATTCGACGCGCCTTCGCTGGCGCCGGGAAAAACGCGCAAGGCCCGCGAGGGCTCGTCGTGCAGGCGCGAAAAATCGTCGCCGCTGTCGGTCGTGGCGACGATCGCTCCGGCCGGCGCGAGCAGCGGCAGCCGATCCAGCGGCGCCGGGATCGTCGCGCTCCGACCCGCCGCGTAGACGCGCCCGGTCCAGAAATCGCGCCAGCTTTCGACGCCCGCCGGGAGATAGACTTCGATCTCGCGCGCGCCTTCGCGCATCGCGGGCGCCGCGAGCAGGCAGGGGCCGAACATCGCAGCGTCCGCGTCGGCGAATGAGGCGGGGTCGTCCTCGAAGGCAACGAAGGCCGGCTTGAGCAGCGGGACATGCGTCTCGTGCGCCGAGACCATT
>NZ_JBKQOT010000585.1:0-12092 GCF_052145395.1 Roseiarcus sp. | reverse complement strand
CGGCGAATTCGCCGCGCTCGTCGTCATCGTCGCCGCGCCGCCCTCAAGCTGAAAAACGGGACTTCGTCACCGTGCTGCTAACGCAAAATCCCTGACGAAGGAGCTGTCTATGGAAAGACAGGACTCTCGTCGCCGTGACGGCGAGCGCCAGGGCGGCGAAGGCCTTACGCCGCAAGTGGGCGGTTCTGCGCCTAGAGACCTGAGCGCGAACGATTGCTATCCCGCCCCATTCCCGCCGTTCACCCTTCGCCCGCTTTCCGCCCAATTGAGGCATCCAAGGTCGCGGTCCGCTACGTCCGCAATACGTCGACTCCCGCCATCCGCTGCGCGGTAGGGTCCGGTCCCTCGGCGTGGGGGCCAGGCGTCAGGTTTTGACCGCTTGATCATTGCCAGCGCCGCCCGCGCCTCTCGTCACTCGCGGGGAGTGGCGATGGCGCGACTTTTTGATTGCGGAAAAGCAGAAATATCGTTATCGTCCCTTCATGCGACATCAGACGAAAAGCAAGCGGATCGACGCCGTGTTGGACGGGGCACTGGCCGCTTAGGCGGAAAGGGGCCTCACGACGAAAAAAATCCGCGCGCCTTCGCGCGTAACCCTTTGAAAAGGCTCATTTCGGACGAGAGAATCCAAGGAATTCCAAGGAAATACAAATACCCGGAGCCCGAAGATTTGCGGAGCCCTGACCCCTCCCCGCGGAGGCCTGAGGAAATCCAAATGTCGCGCGCCGACGGTGCCCGAGCGACCGGCTCTATGGGCCTCCCTCTGACGGTTTTCACGTCATTGAAGTGTTGGTAGCCCGCTAAACCTTCGGCGCGCCGCGCGCCGCTTCGCCGAGCGCGGCGGCGAGCCAGGGAGAGAAGGAGCGGGCGACCTCGACGCGGAATTCGGCCTCCCCCCGCCGCCACAGCACGATCTCGGCTTTGTCGATGATCGTGCGCGTCGCCATGCCCACCGGAAAGGTTTTCAGCCTCAGGTCGAGCGGGCAGCCGGCGCTGAGCGTGCGGGCGGCGTCCGCGCCCGAAACGACCAGCCCGACCTGACGATGCGACACGTCGACGAGCGCGTGGGGGACGCCGCCGAGGGCGTCCTCGATCGCCGCGGCCAGCGCCTCCACGGATTCGCTCTCAGTGATGAGCAGCCATTCGTCAGGGCCCAGCCAGAGAGCTGCGCGCTCGCCCGACTGACCGGCCGCGCCGAGCCTCGTCGGCAGCTCGACCCCGAAGGCGGCGGAACAGGACTGCCGCGCCGCTTCGCCGCCGCGGAAGACAAAACGCTCGGCCGGCGGCGCGTCGGCAAGGGTGAAACGCGGGCCGGAGGGGAGCGCCGCGTCGTCGAGCGGGAAGCGGGGCCTGAGCCAGGGACTAGACATGTAGGCGCGTCCCCTCGCGGTCATAAAAGCACGGCGCGGCGACCGTCACGGCGACCGCGCCGCCCGGCGTCGAGGCGTAGAGCCTGGCGCCCATGCGCGCCCGGCCGCCGGCGACGAGCGCGAGCGCGATCGAGCGCTTGAGCGTTGCGCTGCGATAGGACGACGTGACATGACCGAGCGCAGGCGAGCCCTTGGGCGGCGCGGCGCTCTCCGTCACCTGCGCGCCTTCCTCGAGCACGGCCTCAGGGTCCTCGGTCAAAAGGCCGACAAGCTGCTTGCGGCCCTCCCTCATGAGTTCCGGCAAAATGAGCGACCGCTTGCCGACGAAGTCCGCCTTCGCCTTGCCGACCGCCCAGCCGAGGCCGAGGTCGTCGAGCGTGGTCGTCCCATCGGTCTCCTGGCCGACGATGACATAGCCCTTTTCGGCGCGCAGGACGTGCATCGCCTCGGTTCCGTAGGCGCATCCGCCGTGCTTCTCCGCCTCGGCGAAGACCGCCTTCCAGACGTCGAGGCCGTAGGCCGAGCCGACGTTGATCTCGTAGCCGAGCTCGCCGGAAAAGCTCATTCGCATGAGCCGCGCGCTCACGCCGCAGATTTTCGCCTCGCGCACGCTCATGTGCGGGAAGGCCTTTTCCGCGAGGTCGAGGCCCTCGATCAGCGGCACGAGCGTCTCGCGCGCCTTCGGCCCCTGGACGGCGATCGTCGCCCAGTGCTCGGTGGTCGAGGTCAGCCACACCCGCAAGTCGGCGAACTCGGTCTGGAGATAGTCCTCCATGTGGGCGAGCACGCGCGGCGCGCCTCCCGTGGTCGTCGTGACATGGAAGCGGTCGGGCGCGAGGCGCGCGACGACTCCATCGTCCATCACGAAGCCGGTCTCGGTCAGCATCAGGCCATAGCGGCAGCGGCTGACCGCGAGTTTTTGGAAGGCGTTGACGTAGATTTTTTCGAGAAAGACCGCCGCGTCCGGTCCCACGACCTCGATCTTGCCCAGCGTCGAGGCGTCGAACACGCCGACCGCAGCGCGGACGGTCCGGCATTCGCGCGCAACCGCCTCCGGCATCGCCTCACCCGGGCGCGGAAGATACCAGGCGCGCTTCCACAGACCCACGTCCTCGAAGGCCGCGCCGTTTTCAGCCGCCCAGTCGTGGACCGGCGTCTTGCGGACGGGATCGAACAGGTCGCCGCGGGCGGGGCCGGCGAAGGCGCCGAAGGTCACCGGCGTATAGGGCGGGCGGAACGTCGTGAGACCGATCTCCGGGATGGGCTTTTCCTGCACGGCCGCGGCGACCGCGAGCGCGTTCATGTTGGCGAGCTTGCCCTGGTCGGTCGCCATGCCGGTCGTGGTGTAGCGCTTGACGTGCTCGACCGAGCGAAAACCCTCCTGAACCGCGAGCTCGACGTCCTTAACGCAGACGTCATTCTGGTAATCGATGAACGCCTTGACGCGCCGGTCGCCGAGCACGTGCAGCGGCGCGCCGAGCGTCCCGCCCGCGGCCCTCGGCGCGCCTTCGACCGCGTAGGCGCGCGGCGCAGGCGGAGGAAAGCCGGCGCCCTCGGCCGCCGCCCGGCCGGCGGCGTCGCCCTCGGCGAGCGCCTCCGCAAGGCCGAAAGTCGCGTTGCAGGCGCCGGCTGAGCGCTGGCCCTCGACCGGCGCCTCCGGCCGGAAAACCTCGAGCGCCTCGTCGAAGACGAGCTTGCCGCGCGACTGCGAGACAAGATGAACGGACGGCGTCCAGCCGCCCGACATCAGGAGCGCGTCGCATGCGATCACGCGCATGCCGCCGGGATGGGCGGCGAGCCGCACGGATTTGAGCCGTGCGCGCCCCTCGACGGCGTGGATCGCGGCCTTGACCGCGACCTTGATCCCGGCCGCGCGGGCGGCGTCGGGAAGCGGGCCCTCCGCCTCGTCGCGCACATCCGCGATCAACGCGACCGCGACGCCCGCGTCCTTGAGGTCGAGCGCCGCACGATAGGCGCTGTCGTGGGCCGTGACGACCACGACATGGTCGCCGACTTTCACGCCGTAGAGGTTGAGATAGCGGCGCGCGGCGTCGGCCAGCACGACGCCCGGGCGATCGTTGTCGGAGAAGACGAGCGGACGCTCGATCGCGCCCGCAGCGAACACGACCTCCTTCGCGCGCACCCGCCACAGCCGCTCACGCGGCAGCCCAGGATCGGCGATGAGGGCCGGCTCGGGCAGGCGCTCGCTCAAGGCCACGAGATTCTCAGCGTAGCAGCCGAACGCCTGGGTCCGCGGCATTAGCCGCACATTCGGCATCGCCCCCAAGGCGTCCAGGGTCGCCGCGAGCCATTCGCGCGCAGGCTTGCCCCCGATTGTAGCCCGCGTCTCGGCGCTGAGCGACCCGCCGGGCGCCGGATTGTCGTCGCAGAGGACGACGTCGGCGCCGCTGTCCCCGGCCGCCCGTGCGGCGGCGAGGCCCGCGGGACCCGCGCCGACGATCAGGACGTCGCAATGGTCGAAGAACCGGACGTAGCGGTCCGGGTCGGGCTCGGTCGGGGCGGTCCCGAGGCCCGCGGCGCGGCGGACGATCGGCTCGTAGACATGCTTCCAGGCCCAGTTGGGGGGAAGCCAGTCCGGCCCCATGAAGGTCTTGTAGTAGAAGCCCGCGCCGAACAGCGGCGCGAAAAGGTCGTTGACCGCGCCGACGTCGAAACGCAGCGAAGGCCAGCGGTTCTGGCTCGTCGCGACGAGGCCGTCATGAAGTTCGACCTCGGTCGCGCTGAGGTTCGGCGTGAACCGGCCCGGCCCGCGCGCGACGCCGACGAGCGCGTTCGGCTCCTCCGGCCCGGCCGAGAGAATCCCGCGGGGGCGGTGATATTTGTAGGAGCGGCCGACGAGCCGGACCCCGTTCGCGAGCAAGGCGGAGGCGAGCGTGTCGCCCTCGTAGCCGGCGTAGGCGACGCCGTCGAAGGTGAAGGAGATCGGGCGCGCGCGATCAAGCGCCGCGCCGCCCGCGACGCGAAACCTCTGCGTCATGGCCGGCCCTCGCTTTCGATCGCGGGCCGCGGCTCGCCGGGCTTGTAGGCCGCCAGAATCCCGTCGTTGACCGTGTCGCGCACGACGTTGAAGAAACGGCCGCAGCCGAGAACGTGTCGCCAGCGCTCGGCGAACACGCCCTTCGGGTTCGAGCGGAAATAGAGGTATTCGGTCCAGGCTTCGTCGCCGACCGCGGCAGGGTCCTGCGGGCGGGCGACATGGGCCTCGCCGCCGTGCCGGAACTCGATCTCCGGCCGCTCCATGCCGCACCAGGGACAGGGGATCAGCAGCATCAGAGTCTCGTCTTGACGGCGGCGGTGGCGGGATTGCCCGTGTTCGGCGTTCCGGCCGGTTCGATCAGCAAGAGCTCCGTCTCCTCCTCGGCTCGCGGCCGATGCTCGACGCCGCGCGGCACGACGAAAAGCTCGCCGGGACCGAGCGTGACTGGGCCGTCGCGCAGGTCGATCGTCAGGCGACCGCTCAGAACGAGGAAGAAATCGTCGGTGTCGGAATGCGCGTGCCAGACGAACTCGCCTTTGACCTTGACGACCATCACATCGTGGCCGTTGAAGGACGCGACCACCTTTGGCGACCACAGGTCGCGGAACAGGGCGAGCTTTTTCGCGAGGTTCACGGCTTCCGGCCTCATCGGCTCCGACTTTCAGTGCGCCACCGCCGCGGCGGCGGCTTCGTCGACCAGCCGCCCGGCGCGGAAGCGGTCGAGCGCAAACGGCGCGGCGAGGGGATGCGGCTCGCCACGCGCGATCGTATGGGCGAACACATGGCCGGAGCCGGGCGTCGCCTTGAACCCGCCGGTGCCCCAGCCGCAATTGACGAAGAGGCCGGGGACCGGCGTCAGGCCGATGATCGGCGAGCGGTCCGGCGTGACGTCGACGATCCCGCCCCAGTTGCGCAGCATCCGCAGGCGCCGGACGGCGGGGAAAAGCTCCGAGATCGCCTCGAGCGTGTGCTCGGCGATGTGCAGGCCGCCCGCCTGCGAATAGGAAATGTATGCGTCCGTGCCCGCGCCGATCACCATCTCGCCCTTGTCGGACTGCGACATGTAGGCGTGGATCGTGTTCGACATGACGACGCAGGGCATCATCGGCTTCACCGGCTCGCTGACCAGCGCCTGCAGCGGATAGGAGTCGAGCGGCATGCGCACCCCGGCCATCGCCATGACGACGGAGGTATGTCCGGCGGCCGCGACGCCGATCGTTTTGGCGGCGATTGGGCCGCGCGTCGTCTCGACGCCCGAGACCGCGCCCGAGGCGTCGCGCCGGATGGCGGTCACCTCGCAGTTCTGGATGATGTCCACGCCCCGCTCCGACGCTGCGCGGGCAAAGCCCCAGGCGACGGCGTCGTGGCGCGCCGTGCCGCCGCGCCGCTGCAGCGCCGCGCCCACGACCGGGTAACGGATGTCGGGAGCGATATTGAGGATCGGACAGAAGGCCTTCGCCTGCTCGGGCGTCAGCCATTCGTTGTCGACGCCGGCGAGGCGGTTGGCGTGGACATGGCGCTTCACGACCTGGACGTCATGGACGTTGTGGGCGAGCATCATCACGCCGCGGGCGGAGTACATCACATTGTAATTGAGCTCGCGCGCGAGGCCTTCCCAAAGCTTCAGCGCGTGCTCGTAAAGCGCGGCCGATTCCTCCCACAGGTAGTTCGACCGCAAAATCGTGGTGTTGCGCCCGGTGTTGCCGCCCCCGAGCCAGCCCTTCTCCAGCACAGCGATGTTCGTCGGGCCGTGCTCCCTGGCGAGATAATAGGCGGTCGCCAAGCCGTGCCCGCCGGCGCCGATGATGACGATGCCGTAAGCCGCCTTCGGCTCGGGGCTTCGCCACTGCTCCGGCCAGCCCTCGTTCCGCGACAGCGCCTGCCGGACGACGTTGACAACAGAAAACCGCACTGCCTTGGCCCGCGCCTTCTGAAACCGACGGGCTGACGTTTGCGCGTTTTGTCTCGCAATTGCGAGAACAAATTCGACGGCCCGCAACAATTCTTCCGGACGGCCATCCCGTCAGCACGCGTATCGGCGATGCGCCCGGAATTGTCGTCGCGTGTTCGCGGCGCGCCGTTGACAACGTAGTCTGACAATGTAAGCATACGTTGTCACAATCCAGCAGTATCTGGCAGCAGTTCTCGGCCGGCGTCGCGACTCCTCATGACAGACGAAATTTCCACGATCGCCCCACTGCGCTCCGACGCCGATCAGCGCGTCGAGCTCGCAGTTTCGGTCATCATCCCGCATTACAACGACCTGCAGAATCTGGAGCGCTGCATCGGGCTCCTGGCTGCCCAGACCCTGCCGCGCGACCAGTACGAGGTCGTGGTCGCCGACAACAATTCGCGCTGCGGGATCGATGCGGTTCGCCGGGTGTGCGGCAAGATCGCCCGCGTCGTTCCGGCGCCGATACAGGGAGCCGGTCCTGCGCGCAACGCGGCCGTCGCAGCCTCGCGGGGAAAGGTTCTGGCGTTCATCGATTCGGACTGCCGTCCCTCGTCGAGCTGGCTCGAGCGTGGGCTTGCGGCGCTGTCGAGCGCACAGATCGTCGGCGGCCGCGTGGACGTCGACTACGTCGATCCGTCGCGCCCGACTGCCGAAGAAGCCTTCGAGCGCGTATTCGCCTTCAACTTCAAGCGCTACATCCGGGAGGTCGGCTTCTCCGGCTCGGGCAACATGTTCGTGCCGCGCGAGATCTTCGACAACGTCGGAGGGTTTCGCGCCCAGGTGGCGGAGGACGTCGACTGGGGACAGCGCGCACTCATCGCCAACTACCGGTTCGCTTATGCGGACGACGTCGTCGTATCGCATCCTGCTCGCCGGAGCTGGACCGAGCTGACGCAGAAGTGGGGCAAGGCGACGCGCGAGGCTTATGCCTCCGCCATCGAGAAGCCGAACGGGCGGCTCAAGTGGGCCCTGCGCAGCGTCGCCGTTCTGGCATCGCCTTTCGTTCATTGGACCACGATCGCCCAGACGCCCAAGCTCGATTCGCTCGACCAGCGGCTCATGGCGATCGGCGTGCTGTTTCGCATCCGCTTCTGGCGGTTCATCGAGTCCAATCGTCTCCTGCTCAAAGGCTGACGGCGAAGCGAGGCGCCGCGCGCATCGCCTGAAAACCCACACTCGGTTCCCGCCTGGGGCGCGGGAGGCCGAGGCGGCGCGGGCGACCGCGAAATCGTCATAACATTACCAATCTTTAATCTATCCATCCGGATTAACATCGACGTCTCTGCCGATGTCGTTTATCTTTACGCAAAGGTATTTCCATGTTGCATTGCATATAATTCAATGTGACAGATCATTGACAACACCACGTCGAACGGTTGCATCCATCTTCACGCAAGCATAGTCGCTTCAAAGACAGTCCCTCGCCATCCTTAGGCCAAACTTCTTGGACACAACAAAGGGACGAGCGGGCAGGCGTTCACACTGGTGGAGCGAGGGCAATTCATGATCGTGCGCGAAATCGTCCTGACCTGCTCCAACCCGCATGTCGCCCGCGCCGCGGTCGCTTCGATCGGCGGCGACTTCGCCCGCAAGTTCTCCAAGGCCGCGGCGAACCGCAATCTGTCGAGCGGACTGCTCGCAGCGAAACTGGTCGGCGAATTCGCTTGTCGCGCTCACGAGGGCGACTGGGCAGCCCTCGGTGAGGCGACCCGCGGAGCCGATATGCCGGTCCTCTCCGGCCTGCGGTACATCCTCGACCGCGCCACGAAACTCAAAAGCGACGACGCGCCGGCCAGACGCATGAGCGCTGCGCCGTCGATGCTCTGGTGCCAGCCGAACCGGAGTTGCGCCTGACGCCGAAGATTGCGGTTGCGCCGGCGATGGCGCATCGTACCGCTCATGTTTCTCGGGCTGGACTGCGGCACATCGGGGCTCAAGGCGCTCCTCGTCGATGACAGCGGCGCGGCGGTCGCCAGCGCGTCGCGCGCCTATCTTCCGGACCGTCCGCGTCCCGGCTGGTCCGAGCAGGACCCCGACGTCTGGCGCACGGCAATGGCCGGCGCCATCGCCGACCTTCGCGCCTCATCCGCGAAGGCCGTCGGCGCCGTAAAAGCGGTCGGCTTTTCCGGCCAGATGCACGGGACAGTCCTCATCGACCGCGCCGACCGCCCGGTCCGCCCGGCGCTCCTGCACAACGACGGCCGCGCGCACGAAGAGGCGGCTGAGCTTGCCCAAAACTTTCCCCATCTCGCCGGCGTCGTCGGGGTCAAGCCCATGCCCGGCTTCACCGGTCCGAAGCTTTTGTGGCTCGCCCGCAACGAGCCCGAGCTTCGCGGCCGCATCGACTGCGTGCTGGCGCCGAAGGACTATCTGCGCCTCGCGCTGACGGGCGAGCGTGGCTCCGACATGAGCGACGCGGCCGGCCAGTGGCTGCTCGACGAAGCGGCGCGCGTCTGGTCGCCCGACGCGATCGCCGCCTGCGGCGCGTATCCCGCCTGGGCGCCGCGCCTGCACGAAGGGGCGGACGCAGTCGGGACCGTGCGCACGGCGTCTGCCGAGGAATTCGGGCTGCCGTCCGGCGCGGTGGTCGCGGCGGGCGGGGGCGATGCCGCGGTCGGCGCGGTCGGTCTCGGCGCCATCGGGCCGGGCGAGGCCTTCATTTCGCTCGGCACCGCGACCCAGCTCATCGTCGCGACCGAACGCTACCTCAGCGCGCCAGAGAAGCTCGTCCACAGCTTCGCCCATGCGCTGCCCGCTCGTTGGTACGCGATGGCGGCCATGCTCAACGGGGCAGGGGCGCTGGCTTTCGCCGCGCGCCTGCTCGGGTCTTCGCCGGACACGCTCGAACGCGAAGCGACGGAGGGCTACCGCGGGCCTGGGGCGCTGATCTTCCTGCCCTATCTGTCGGGCGAGCGGACGCCGCTCGACGACCCTTATGCGCGGGGAGTGCTGTTTGGCATGAGCGAGACGACGTCCCGCGCCGACGTCGCGCGCGCCGTCATGGAGGGTGTGGCGCTGACCCTCGCCGAGGCGCGAGACTGTCTCGCCGCCGCCGGCGCCTCGATCGAGCGCGTCGGCCTGATCGGCGGCGGAGCGAAAAGCGCGCTCTGGACGAAGATGATCGCCGCCGCCACGGGGTTCACGGTCGTGCGGATGAAGGGCGGCGAGACCGGCCCGGCCTACGGCGCCGCGCGCCTCGCCCGCATGGCCGCGACCGGCGAGCCCCCCGAGGCCGTCTGCCAGCGCCCCGAGATCGCCGACGTGACCGATCCCGACCCCGCGCTCACCGAGGCGTTCGTGAGACAGCGCGAGCGGTTCAAGGCGCTCTATGGCGCGCTGAAGGGGGAGTTCTGGCGTCCCTTCGCCCCGTGAAACGGGGAGAAGGTGGCCGAGGGCCGGATGAGGGGCGGCCGCGCCCCTTCGGGAAAGATCAGCGCAGCCCCTCACCCATAGGGCGTCGAGTGACGCCCGTCTCGCGACGAGCTATGCCTTCCCCGCTTTGCGAGGCGAGGGGAACGCCTCGCTTCGCGGGGCGAGGGGATCAGAACCCCTCCGGCTTCCCAACCACCGTCGTGTACAGCGATCCGTCGCCGAAAGCGCGGGCGGCGGCGCGCTTGATGTCCTCCATCGTCACTGCGCCGATCTGCCGGTTGCGCTCGACGAGCCAGTCGGGTGCGCGGCCCTCGAGCTGGATCTGCACGAGCTGGGCGGCGATCTTGACCGAGGTGTCGAAGCGCAGCGGGTAGGAGCCGATGAGATAGGTCTTGCCATTCTCGAGCTCCTCCTCGTTGAGGCCGTTCAGCGCCACGTCGCGGATCTCGGCCGCCGCGACGTCGAAGCTTTCCTTCGCGCGTTCGTTCTTTGTCGTGGTGCCGCCGTAGAAGAAGCCTCCATGGTCGAGCGCGTAGAAGGCGCCGAACACGGTGTAGGCGAGGCCGCGCTTCTCGCGCACCTCGCGGAACAGCCGCGAGGTCATGTTGCCGTGGCCGCCGAGCACATGCGCCGCGACCAGGCTCGGGATGAAATCGGGATCGTCGCGCATCAGGCCCGGCCGGCCGAAACGGATGGTCGATTGCGGCACTTCGAGCGTCACCGTGTCGATGCGTCCGAGCTTCGCGAACGCCGCCTGCGGGACCGGCTTGAGGCCGGCTTGAGCCGGCAGGTCGGCAAAAACCTTGTCGACGAGCGCCGCCGCGCCGTTGTCGTCGATGGCGCCGACGAGCGCGATCACCAGTTTGTCGCGGGCGATCACGCGCTTCGCCGCGGCGACGACGTCGCCGCGCTCGATTGCGGCCAGCGTCTCGAGCGTTCCCTCGGCGGGGAGGCCGTAGGGGTGGCCGGGGAAGGCGTTCGCCCGCCAGGCGCGCGCGGCGACGGACGCCGGATCGTTGGCGTCGTGGCGAAGGCGGGCGTTGGCGTGCTCACGCACCCGCGCGAAAGGCTCCTCGTCGAAACGCGGGCCGTTCAGCGCCAGACGCAGGAGCTCCGCGGCGCGGTCGAGGTTCTTGACGAGCGTGCGCATCCGGCCCGCGACGTGCTCGCGATCGTTGCGGAAGCTGAGCTCGACCGCCTTCTCGTCCAGCGCTCTCTGGAAGGCCTGCGAATCGAGATCGCCCGCGCCCTCGTCGAACAGGCCGGTCATCAGCATGCTCAGGCCGGCCTTGTCCGAAGGGTCCTGCGCGGCCCCGCCGCGCATGGCGAATTCGAGCGAAACCACCGGAACGGCGTAGGACTCGACCAGCCAGACCTTGAGCCCGCCGGGCGTGACCAGCGTCCGCACGTTGACGGCGGAGTCAGGGGACGAGACGATGACGTGTTTCTGCATGGGGCGTTTCCGAAAGAACGTTCAGCCGGACCGCTTCACGCGGCCTCGGCGTCGAGCGGCAAAAGATGTCCGGTCACGGCCGGCTTGTGGTCGAGCCATTTGTGCGCGGCGTCGAGCACGGCCTTCGCGTCCACCGCCTCGATCTTGGCCGACCAGTCCTCCACCTCGCGGATCGTCTGGCCGAGCGCAAGCGAGGAGCCGTACCAGCGGGCGAGGTCCGACTGGCTGTCGCGGGCGTAGATCGTGTCGGCCATGAGGCGGGTCTTGGCCCGCTCGAGCGCGCTCTCGTCGACGCCTTGGGCGAGGAACTTGGCCAGAACGCGGTCGAAGGCCTTGTCGAGCGCTTCGAGCGCGACGCCGGGCGCCGGGGTGGCGTTGGCGATGAACCGGCTCTGGTCGAGGGCCGTGCCGTGGTAATAGGCCCACGCCGAGACCGCGAGCTTCTCGTCCATCACGAGCTCGCGATAGAGCAGGCTCGTCTGTCCGCCGCCGAGGAGATGGCCGAGCACCTCGAGCGCTTCGGATTCTCCCGGCCTCGCAGTGCGACAGGACGGGACGAGATAGTGGCGCTGCCAGTTCGGCTGCTGCACCTTCTCGTCGCGCACCGTGACGAGCCGGTCGGCGACCGTCGGCGGCTCGGACGGGCGGACGCGCAAAGGCGGTTCGCCGCGCGTCGCAACCTTGCCGTAGGTCTCCTCGGCGAGTTTCAGCGTCTCGTCGGGGTCGGCGTCGCCGGCCACAATGAGAATGGCGTTCTCGGGCGTGTAGAAGCGCTGGTAGTAGGCGAGCGCGTCCTCGCGGCCAAGGCCCTCGATCTCGTGGCCCCAGCCGATGATCGGGACCCCGTAGGGATGATGGGTGAAAAGGGTGGCCTGCACCGCTTCGCCGAGCTGGGCGCCCGGGTCGGTGTCGCAATGCATCCGCCGCTCCTCCAGCACCACGTCG
>NZ_JBKQOT010000584.1:0-3531 GCF_052145395.1 Roseiarcus sp. | reverse complement strand
TTCGTGCTCATGACGGCGACGACTTCGCCGCCATTGGCGCGAAACGCGTCGATCATGTGCTCGGCCGCGATCGTGCTCGCGCCGATCAACCCCCAACGAAGACCGATCATGACTGGATCCTCCCTTCAGCAGAATTCGAAGTTCCGCACGATGCGCGAATGATCAGGCTTGTCGGACACAGCACCGCTTCCGGCTCAAAGTTTCCGGTTGCGATCTGACGCATGAGGAGTTGGGCTGCTCGGGAGCCCAGGCTGCGGGGGTTGACGGCGATGCTCGTCAAAGCGGGAAGCGTGTGCTTGGCTTCTTCGATGTCGTCGAAGCCGATGACGGCGAAGTCGCGCCCCACCGCGACGCCAGCCTGAGTCAGCGCGCGAATGAGGCCGATCGCGACGACGTCGTTGAAACAAAGGGCGGCGGTCGCAGGCTCGTGGAGGTTGAGCAACTGCGGAACCGCCGCCCCGCCGCCCGAGGTGTTGTTCATTGTTTCAATGACCAACGATTCGTCGAGCGGAATTCCGGCCTCTTCGAGGGCAAGTCGATACCCGCTGAGGCGCTCCTCGCGAACGAACAATGACGTTGTGCCGCCGATGAAGGCGATCCGCTTGTGTCCGTGTTCAACCAAGTGGGCCGTCGCCTTCCGCGCGCCCTCCCGATTTTCGGGCGCGACGAGCGAGGCCTTCAGACCAGGAAGGCGGCGCATCACCTGAACGACCGGAAGTCCGGCGAGGAGAGGCTTCACATCGCTCAGCGCGGTGCCGATGGCGGGGGCGAGCACCAGCCCGGCCGCGCCATGCTCCCGCATGGACTTGATGACCTCTTGCTGCCGGATTGGATCCTCGGCGGAATTCGCAAGAAACGGGACAAACGCTCCTCCTTGGCACGCTTGCTCAATGCCGATCGCAAGCTCGACGTAGAAGGGGTTGGTCAGGTCGTTGATGATCATCCCGAGGACGCCGGACTTGGCGCCGCGCAAGGTCGCCGCTCCGCGATGATAGATGTAGCCGAGCTCGGTCATCGCCGCGCTGACCCGTTCCCGCGTTGACTGCGCGACGAGAGAGCTTCCGCCCAAAACCAGAGAGACCGTGGATTTTGAGACACCGGCGCGGCGCGCGACGTCGACGATGGTCGCGCGAGCGTCGCTCATCCCTTCCTCCCCTGGATCCTCACCATTCTTGCTCATAATACTTGGATCGTTCCAAAGTAAAGTCGAAATAGCCACAGTGTACAACGCCAATCAGGACGCTAGGCTTGCATCTTAAATTGGAACGTGCTAAATTCAAATAAATGGTTTCAGGCGCCTCGTCAACCCAAAAGTCCAAGGAAACGCCCTCTGACCTCGACCGTACCGCAATCGATCCTTGACCGAGTGACCGATGTCCCGATGCCGCGGCTGGCAAACGAAAGGCCGCCGAAAGAGTTCGTGACGGCGAGCGGTTACTCCCTGCCGGTGCACCGGGCCGACGCGCTCGTCCTAGGCAGCGGGGCGGCGGGACTTCGGGCAGCCGTCGAGCTCATGCGCCGTGACGTCGACGTGGTGATCGCAAGCCAAAGCGCGTTCGGCGGCACGTCGGCCTGCTCTGGGTCCGACAAGCAGACCCTGCACACCGCCAACACCGCGGGGCGAGGTGACGACTTCCGGGCTCTGGCCGACGCGCTCGGCGCCGGAGGCGCCATGGACGAGGACACCGCCTACGTGGAGGCGGTCGGATCCGCCCGCGCGCTCTCATCCCTGCAGTTCATGGGACTGCCGATCCCTCAGGACCGTCTCGGCGGCGTCCTGCGTTATCAGACCGACCACGACGAAGTTGGTCGCGCGACCAGTTGTGGTCCCCGGACCTCTCGCCTGATGGTCCAGGTGTTGACCAGGGAAGCTATCCGCCTGGACATCCCGATCTTCAATCACACGACAGCCGTTCGGCTTCTGGTCGCTCCGGAACCGGAGCCTCGAGCCGTAGGCGCGCTTGTGATGGCGCCGAAAAAGCGAAGCAAAGACAATCCGTTCGGGTTCGCCGTATTTCTTGCCGGCACAGTGGTCATCGCCACAGGCGGTCCGGGCGAGCTCTACCGCGACAGCGTCTATCCGCGACATTGCTTCGGATCCCTCGGTCTCGCCCTGGAAGCGGGAATCGAGGCCGTCAATCTCACCGAAAGCCAGTTCGGCATCGGGACGCCCCGTGACAATTTCCCCTGGAATCTGTCCGGCACCTACGTGCAATGCATGCCCTACGTCTTCTCGCGCGACGCCCGGGGAGACGAACGCAATTTCCTGGTCGACTATTACCGCACCACGCAGGAGCTTGCTTCCAACATTTTCCGGAAAGGCTACCAGTGGCCGTTCCACGCCACGAGCATGCTGGACTTCGGGTCTAGCTTACTGGATCTCGCCGTCTACCGAGAGACGCAGGCCGGGCGAAAAGTCTTCATGGACTTCAATCGCAACCCTCTCCCCGTCGCCGGAGACGCAGAGTTCAGTCTCGACCGTCTGGATCACGACGTTCGGAACTACCTCGCGAACAGCGGGGCGCTGCTCGAAACGCCACTCGATCGGTTGCGCAAGATGAACCCGCTCTCGATCGAACTCTACCAGCGCTACAAAGACGAC
Source organism: Roseiarcus sp. (assembly GCF_052145395.1). NCBI lineage: Bacteria > Pseudomonadati > Pseudomonadota > Alphaproteobacteria > Hyphomicrobiales > Roseiarcaceae > Roseiarcus > Roseiarcus sp. The sequence continues at coordinate 929 of NZ_JBKQOT010000584.1, read as the reverse complement.
ATCACCCGCGACCCGCTCGAATTCGCGATCTTGAACCAGCACATGAATGGGGGTCTGGCGGTCAACACCTGGGGCCAGACGAACCTGGCCGGATGTTACGCCGTCGGCGAAGCCGCTGGCACTCATGGCGTGACGAGGCCGGGCGGCGCAGCGCTGAATGCGGGTCAGGTATTCGGTACGCGTTGCGCCGAGCATATCGCGGCCAGCCGGAGGCCTTCCGAGGCGATCACGCCGAAACCAGTGGTTGAAAGAGCCGTGTTGGGGGTGCTCGACGCCCTCCGAACCGCCAGCCCGCTGAAGCCGGCCGCCATCCGCAAAGAGGTCCAGGACCGGATGAGCGACCATGCCGGGATCCTTTGCAATGCGAAGGACGTGAGCGCTGCGGTGGAGGCGGCGCACGCTCTGAACGAGTCGATCCGCCAGCAGGGAATAGCGTTCGACGGCGCCAACGAGGCGCTTCGGGCGCTTCAATGGCGCCAGAGCGCCATTGCGTCGGAGGCAGTGCTGACGGCGTTGGCCTTCTACCTCGAACGCGGCGGCGGAACTCGCGGCGCCCGCACGGTTTGCGCCCCGAATGGCGATCGAACGCCTCAGGCCCGGACCGGACCCCTCGATGACGTCCGTTTCGTTGCGGAACGCGACGAGGATCGAAGCGAACAAATCCACGTTCGCCTTGGCGCGGGCAAGTTTCTCTGTGAGCCGCGACCCGTCCGTCAGAGGGATCGCGACTATCGGCCGTTCTTCGAGTGCGACTGGCCGGACTATCTCACGGGCGCCATCCACGGCCGGTCTGTTTGAATTCGGACATCCAGGATAAGACCATGACCAATCAAGCATGGCTCAATCGGAATGTCGTCGGCATCGGCGAAGCCATGGTCGAATTCGCGCCCATAGGCGACAACGTTTATCGGCGGGGCTTCGCCGGGGAT
>NZ_JBKQOT010000583.1:0-2852 GCF_052145395.1 Roseiarcus sp. | reverse complement strand
CCTCCGGTATCCGCATCACCCGCATGCCGGCGAACGCCTCACGGTGGTCCGGTGTCTGCTTTACGCCGGCGATGCGCATTTCGTCGTCGAGCTGCCGAATGGCGTCAGGCTGCTCTTGCCGGCAGGGATGACCGAGGCCTACGCGGCAGCGCTGCCCATGATGGCTGCGCCGCGGCTTTCCCTTTCGTGCTTGAGGGAGCTGCGCCGGCTGGTGGATCGGCCGGACATATCCTCGTCGCCGGCGAATGACGCGATTCGCAGCGGCGGAGGCGACGATGGAGCAGCGTGCCCAGGAACAGCAACTCGAACTCCTCATGTTGACGGCCGACGAGGTCACGCCACGGCTGTTCGATGTGGCGACCCGCACGGAGATCGTAAACCTACTGAAAGCTCTGCTGAGCGATCGCCTCAGCCTGGTCGAAACGCCGGCGGAGACGGGCGATGACTAAGATCACCAGCGATCATCTGGCGCGCGGCGCCTATGTCTATGTGCGGCAATCCAGCATGGATCAGCTCCTGCACAATCCGGAGAGCCGACGACGCCAGTACGCGCTGACGACCCGCGCCCGCGACCTCGGCTGGCAGAACGTGATTGTCATCGACGACGATCTCGGCCGCTCGGGGGGCGGGACGGCGCGGCCCGGCTTCGAGCGCCTGCTCGTGGGGATCTGCAGCGGCGAAGCCGGCGCGGTCTTTGCCCTCGGGGCCTCGCGCCTGGCCCGCAACGGCCGCGATTGGCACACGCTCCTGGAGTTCTGCGCCCTGGTGAACAGCCTGATCATCGATGAGGACGGGGTCTATGATCCACGGCTCGTCAATGATCGCTTGCTGCTCGGCATGAAAGGTGCTTTCAGCGAACTTGAGCTGTCGACGTTGCGCCAGCGCTCGCAAGAGGCGTTGCGCCTGAAGGCGTCGCGCGGCGATCTGCACACGACAGTCGCCATCGGCTATCGGCGCAGCGCCGATGATCGCCTGGAGCAAGACCCGGACCGGCGCGTCCGCGAGGCCGTGTCTCTGGTGTTCCGAAAGTTCCGTGAGATCTGTGGCTGCGCCAGGAAGGAATCGACCTGCCGACCGCCGTGCACAGTCGGCAGGGGCGGACAGTGCGATGGGGCCCGCCACGCTACCATGCCGTCCATCAGCTGTTGACCAATCCGGTCTATGTCTTCGGGCGGACCCTTTCACGCACGCGCATCGAGGGCGGCCGCAAAGTCATCACCCACAATGTCGCGCGCCGGCGCGAGGACTGGGCGGTTCTGATCCACGATCACCACGATGCCTATATCTCCTGGGAAGAGTATGATCGCAACCGGGCGATCATCGCCGGGAATGCGAACATGAAGGGGGCGATGGTGGCGGGCGCGGTGCGAAGCGGCAGTGCGCTTCTCGTCGGCTTGCTGCGCTGCGGGCGTTGCGGCCGCAAATTCAAGGTGCTGCACCGTTCCAGGCGCGATGCGCGCTACAGCTGCGCCAGCCATGTCGACCCGTCGAGCGAAAAGGGGTGCACCGCATTCAGCAACATGCGCATCGACGCTGCGGTGTCGGCCGAAGTGCTGCGGGCGATCTCGCCGCTGGCCGTCGAGGCGGCGTTGAAGCTGATCGCCGAACGCAAAGAGGCCAGTAGCGAACAGCTGCGGCAAAGAGAGTTGGCGCTGGAGCAGGCTCGCTACGAGGTAAAGCATGCTCGCCGGCAATACGACGCAGTTGATCCCGACAACCGACTGGTCGCCGGCGAGCTCGAACGGCGCTGGAATGACTGTCTTGCGACGGTCGCGAGGCTCGAAGAGCAGATCCGGAGCTTGCGCAACGAGGAGCCGATCGCCGTCGGCGACGACGAGCGCGTGACGCTTCTGGCGCTCGCCGGGGACCTGCCAGGGCTCTGGAACGATGCCGCTGCGTCCGTCGAGACGCGAAAGCGGATTTTGCGCGCCGTGCTAAAGGAGATCGTCGTGACAGCCGAGACCGGTCGGCTGCACCTCGTGCTGCACTGGCAGGGCGGGGACCACACGCGGCTCGAGGTGCTGAAGAACCGGTCCGGCCAAAATCGCTTCAAGACTGATGCGGCAACTGAGCAGCTGGTGAGCGAACTCGCGCGCCTGTTGCCGGACCACAGCATCGCCCCCGTTCTCAATCGGCTGGGCATCCGCTCGGCCAGAGGCCAGACCTGGACCCAACTGCGCGTGCGCAATTTCCGCGGCGCGCATCATAAACCGGCTTACCGGGAGGGCGAACGTGCAGAACGCCACGAGCTTATCTTGACCGAAGCCGCAAGCCGTCTCGATGTCAGCAGGATGACCGTCGTCCGCTTGATCCGGGACGGATTGCTCCCGGCAAGCCAAGTTTGCGCCGGCGCCCCCTATGTCATCCGCGAGAGTGACCTGGCTCGGCCAGCCGTCCGGCAGGCGATCGCCAGGGGACGTCCAGTATCATCCGATCCGCGGCAAGAAAGTCTGCATTTTCAATGAGATCATAAGGTACTGCATTATGTCGCCGTCCTGTTCGAATCGAACACACGACATACTGCCCAGCAACAGCCGCTTGAAGTCGTTATCCAATATCCGCGTCACCCGCATACCGGCGAACGCCTCATGGGCAGTTCGACGACGAAGTGCGCGGCGCCGGCGAAAAAGAGATGACGCACAACCATTCAGGCACGCCTTCGTGACCGCCCATCTCACTCGTCTTGGCAATCGATACGGGGACGAACAGGGGCGCCTGCGTCGCCGCCGCTTCCAGAGCCTGCGCTCTTGCGCGTTTTCGCCAATAATGTAGCAGCCCGCCGTTGACCCCGTGCCGACGCGCCACCGCTGCGATATTCGCGCCCGGCTCAAAGCTCTCCGCCAAAATTCGCG
>NZ_JBKQOT010000582.1:0-16829 GCF_052145395.1 Roseiarcus sp. | reverse complement strand
GCAGATACTTGCCGAAGGTCTTGCGCTCCTGGGCGCGCTGGATCATCAGCTCGAGCGCCAGCTCGCACTGTCCGATCGTGCGCATGCAATGGTGGATGCGCCCCGGCCCGAGCCGAGCTTGGGCGAGCGCAAAGCCGCCTCCCTCCTCGCCAAGCAGGTTCGCCTTGGGCACGCGGACGTCGCGGAACACCATCTCGCAGTGGCCTTCTGGCGTCAGGTGATTCATGACACTGATGTTGCGCACGACTTTGACGCCGGGCGCGTCCATGGGGACGAGCGCCATGCTCTGGCGCCGGTGCGGGTCGGCGTTGGGGCTGGTGACGCCCATGACGATCGCCACCTTGCAGCGCGCGTGGAGCGCCCCGGTGATGAACCACTTGCGGCCGTTGATGACCCAGCTATCGCCTTCGAGCTCGATGCGGGTCGAGATGTTGGTCGCGTCGGAGGACGACGAATCCGGCTCGGTCATCGCAAAGCACGACCGGATCTCGCCTTCGAGCAGTGGGTTCAGCCAGCGCCCTCGCTGCTCGGGCGTGGCGAAGAGGTGCAGAAGCTCCATATTGCCGGTGTCCGGTGCCGAGCAGTTGAACACTTCCGACGCCCACTGCAACTGGCCCATGATTTCGGCGAGCGGAGCGTATTCGAGGTTGGTGAGCCGCGTGCCGGGCTCGTCTGCCTTGAGGCCGGGCAGGAACAGGTTCCACAGGCCCTCGGACTTGGCGATCGCCTTCAGCTCCTCAACGACCGGCGGCGGGTTGAGGCCGGCTGCGACCTCGCGCCGCCAGCGCGTGTTGTTGGGAATCACGTAGCGGTCCATGAATTCGCGCACCCGCGCGCGAAGCTCGTGCATCTTCGGGGAATAATCGAAATCCATGGCGCCTGCCTGTCCTGGTTCGGTCCGGTCTAACGTTCGTTTTGCCCATTCGGCGACGGCTTCGTCGTAGCCGCTTTGCTACGACGCCTTGGCGACCGCCTTTCGGTTCTGCGCCGCCGCCAACGCTTCGATTCCGCCGATCGCGTAGCGTACGGCGCGATCGAGCACCGCTTCGACGTCCTCGGTGTCGCAGCCGCTGTCGGACAGCGCCTTCAGCCGCTTGAAATTCATATCGGTGCACTGGTGCGGAAGGGCTGTCGTGAAGTGCAGCGCCCAGCACACTTCCGGTTGCGACAGGCGGGGCAGGGCGCGCGTCAAGGCCGCGAGGAAGCCGCGCAGGTGGCTGACGTCCGACTCGAGAATCTTGCGCAGATCCGGCGTCACCTCGGCGATCGCCCGCGAGATGAAACGCGAGGCGGTGTCCTTTCCGGAGGCCGGGTCGCGCCACAGAATCGGCGGCCCCATCAGGGCGCGAAGAATCTCCGCAAGCGCCGGATCGCCGCTATTCCTCGCCTCCGCGTCGCGCAGGAGCGCGAGCCGCTCGCGGTTCAACTCCTTCGCCCGGGTGCGAAAGACTTGAAGCCAGAGCTCGCTCTTCGACCCGAAATAATAGCTGACCGCAGCGAGGTTCACGTCGGCCGCCTGGACGATGTCGCGCACCGACACGCCGTCGAAGCCGCGCTCGGCGAACAGCCGCTCGGCGGCCAGAAAGATGCGCTCGCGCGTATCGGGCGCCGTCTCGATTGGAGGGGCGCGCCCAGTCTGCCTTCGTCCCTTCGATCCCGTCATCAGCTATCCCCGAAGGGCCGAGGGCCGCTTCTCGCGGACGGAGTCTCCATCGACCAAGGACTCCGGATGCGCGTCCTCGCGTCCATGGGAGAAGCCGCCGGTTCCTCACGCCGATCCGCGCTCTGGGCGTCCGTCCGCCCGCGCGGCCGTTCGCCGGCCGCTGCGAGCACGGTGACCATACCGGACCTTGCAATAAAGTCAAACGTTCGTTTAAGATGGACGCAGCCGTCGCCGCGACGCGTGGCGGAAGCGACCGCCGCGTTCGATGAGCGCGGGGAAGCGGGAGCATGATCATGAGCAATCTCTTCGACCTGACCGGAAGGACCGCAATCGTCACGGGCTCCTCGCGCGGCATCGGCCGGGCGATCGCGCAACGGCTCGCCGAGCATGGCGCGAACGTGATCATCTCGTCGCGCAAGGCCGACGCCTGCGCCGCGGCCGCGGCGGAGATCGACGCCGCCGTCGGCCGCAATGCGGCGACGCCGATCGCGGCCAGCATTTCATCCAAGGAGGAGCTGCGCCATCTCGTCGACGAGACGACGCGGCGGTTTGGCCGCATCGACGCACTGATCTGCAATGCGGCGTCGAATCCCTATTTCGGCCCGATGGGTGGCATCTCGGACGACCAGTTCCGAAAAATCCTCGACAACAACGTGCTGGCGAACCACTGGCTGGTCCAGATGGCGGCGCCGGGGATGATCGAGCGGAGGGACGGTTCGATTGTGATCGTGTCCTCGATCGGCGGCCTCAAGGGCTCGCCGATGATCGGGGCCTACAACATCTCCAAGGCCGCGGACTTCCAACTCGCCCGCAATCTCGCGGTCGAGTTCGGCCGTCACAACGTCCGCGTCAACTGCATCGCGCCCGGCCTCGTGCGCACGGACTTCGCCCGCGCCCTGTGGGAGAACCCGGACACGCTGAAGGCGGTGACGGCGACGACGCCGCTGAGAAGGATCGGCGAGCCGGATGAGATCGCCGGCGCCGCCGTCTTTCTCGCCTCGCCCGCGAGCGCGTTCATGACCGGCCAGATGATCGTCATCGACGGCGGCGCCACCATCGCGGGCGGCTGACTTGGGCCCGAGCGGCATTGAACGTCAACGGGAGTCCACGGTCGAGGCTGCGGACACACTCGCCCGTTCGTCCGCCTGGCTCGTCGCACTTCGGATCGATCAAGGACAACCAACGAAGCGGCCATCACGGGGCCGATCCGTCTTTACGTCTTCAGCATGGCGGCGAAAGTTGTAACAAGTTCATCCGTTCCGTCCTTCAAACCAGACACTTGTGCTGAAAAGGGGCAAACCCCGGACGTCACGATGTCTCCATCCCGGACGACTCTAATACCTTTCAAGTCGCCATCATGGACATAGGGTTGCAGATTCTGCCCGATCGCGTAGTTCCGTCCCTCAAGCACGCCGGCGCCGGCAAGGATCAGAACTCCGCCATTCAGGGCGGCCGCCGGCATGTTCCGGCTAGGCATATCCTGGGCGATCTTCACCGCTGACGTCGGAACGTTGCCTTGGACCATGCAGGGTATAATAACGCAAACGCGGTGAGTGATTTTAGCCTCGGCATGCTTTTTGTCGACTGTCAGCGTCGATCCTCCGGCGCTGATGTCTTTTCCGTTCTCAGAGGCGACGTCAACTGCATAACCGAGCGCTCCAAGTCTGCCAATAAATGTATTGACTTCCTTGTCAATTGCTATCTTTAGGCTTGTTTCTCCGAATGGCGGAGCGTCATCTCTTGCTATCAAGAGAACTATAGGTTTTTCCTCTGCATTCGCAACCGGCAGAAAGATAGAGAATCAGAATAGATAGCAGAAGCAGCAGGATCGGCTTTACAAACTTTAGCGGATGAGAGCGCATCGGAACCTCCCCACATCTAGCGAGGCGCTCGCGCCATTTCGTTCCGGTACCGCCCGGAAGGCGCCCGCCCGGCGCCTTCTGGAGCTTTTACTCCCGCATTTCTCCCGCGCCTTGATCGGCGTCAACGAGGCCCAGTATTTATGCCGCGCCTCTTGGTGCTGTTGAACGGAGTCGTTACAGCGGCGCAGCAGTCGGCTCCCTCTTGCAATCCCAATCGCCGCCGGCGCTATGTTTGGTCCGTCTCTCTTGCGCGATAATGCCCATTTGACGCAGAATGAGGCTTCGGCGTTCCAGAACAAGGAGAGCGCCCGTAGGTGGGGCCGCACGATGCTCGACTCCCTTGGCGAAATCTTGCCCCGCGCCGCGCGATTGTACGGTGGCCGCGTCGCCCTCGTAACCGCGGCCGGCGAATATAGTTTTCGACAACTTGACGGTCTTTCCGGCGCATTGGCGCACAACCTCGTCAAGCTCGGCGTCGCGCCGGGAGACCGCGTCACGCTCTATGCGCCGAATTCGTGGGAATGGATCGTCAGCTACTACGGCGCGCTGAAAGCGGGCGCGATCGTCAACCCGATCAATGCGATGCTGACGCCCGCTGAAGTGGCCTTCGTCACGCGCGATTGCGGCGCGAAGGCGCTGATCGGCAGTTCGGAAAAGATTGCGCCCGCTCTCGCCGCCGGCGTCACGGGTTTGACGACCATCGCGTTCGGGGACCAGTCCGTCGCCGGCGCGACGTCGTTTGACGAACTCGTGGCAAAACCGATGGATTTCGATCCGATCAAGATACAGCCGTCCGCGACTTCGACGATCGGTTATACGTCGGGCACGACCGGACACCCCAAGGGCGCGATGCAATCGCACCGCGCGGTGATGATCAATGTCGCGATGACCGCGCAGGCGCATCTGAGGACCGCAAGCGACATCGTCGTTTCGGCTTTGCCCTGTCCGCACGTCTACGGCAACGTCGTCTTCCAGGGCGCAATGCTGTGCGGGATGAAGCTCGTCATGCATCCGCGCTTCGAGGCGGGCGAGATCCTCGCCAGCATCGAGACGCACCGCGCGACCCTGTTCGAGGGCGTGCCGACGATGTACATGTATATGCTCGCCTCGCCTGAATTGCCTCAGCGCAATCTTTCCTCGCTGACGCGTTGCACGGTCGGCGGCCAGACGATGCCGGTCGCCAAGATGCGAGAGGTCGAGCAGCGCTTCGGTTGCCCACTCATCGAGCTTTGGGGCATGACCGAGATCGCGGGGGTCGGCGCGACTTTCCCGTCTTACGGCCCGCACAAGCTGGGCTCGATCGGGATCGCCTTGCCTTACTGCGAGGCGCGTATCGCCGACGTCGTCGACGCCTCGAAGACTTTGCCGCACGGGGAGATCGGGGAGCTGATGATCCGTGGACCTATCGTCATGCAGGGCTATTGGGATAACGAGAAAGCGACGCGCGAGACGATCGAGCCGGACGGCTGGCTGCATTCCGGCGATCTGGCGAGCATGGACGAGGACGGCGACGTGTTCATCGTCGACCGCAAGAAGGACATGATCAACACGGCCGGCTTCAAGGTCTTCCCTGCCGAGATCGAGCGGGTCGTCGCCGCGCACCCGAGCGTCGCGCTCGTCGCTGTCGGCGAGACGCCGGATGAGTTCAAGGGCGAAATCGCCAAGGCGTATGTCGTGCTGAAGCCCGGCGCAACGCCGGACGCGGAAGGCATTCTTGACCTCTGCCGCAAGGAACTCGCGGCGTACAAGGTTCCGCGCGACGTGCGTTTCGTCGCCGATCTGCCAAAAACCTCAACCGGCAAGATCATGCGTCGTGAACTGAAGACGTTGGACACTTGAGCTGAATCACAGAGTGGCGAAGCCGGCGAAAGCGGTTCTCCGCCCATCCGCCTGGCGCGCTAGTTGGTGCCCACAGCCTGCGGCTTCACCACCCCGACGATGGGGCCGATGGGTTCGAGTTCGTCGTCCCGATTGAGCTCGGGCGCATACAGGGACGAAAGGGAGCCGTCGAGGAACAGGGCGCTGTGACAGCCGAGCGCGTCGCGGAATAGGCGGGCGAAAGCGTCGAATGTCACCGGCTCATCGGCGATGGCGAACACGACGGCGCCGGCGTCGTCGACGCCAACGCCGTTGCGGATCTTCGCCGACGTGCCGTCGGGGCGGATTTTCGGGTGGATGCGCCCGTCAATGACCAGCATCGGGCCGGACTGGGTGGCGTAGCGCGCGGCGGGCGGATTGGCGAGATAGCGGCCCGTCTCGGTCACGCCGGCGGCGCCGTCCCCGATCCAGAACACGCCGTTCGGCTTGAGATGGAAATTCGACTCGCCGCCCCGCGTATCGGCGTCGTGCAAAACGCGGCTCTTCTCGACATACAGCCCGACCGGCGACTGGTCCTCGCGAAACATCCCGGCGTTCATGGCGAAGACGAGCCGCTCGCCGTGGCTGCGCAGGGCCTCGGCCACGGCCCCGAGCGAGCCGAAGGGCCGGCCGTCGGGGCCTTTCCAGAACAGGCGAAGATCGTCGCGACGCGGATCGAAAACGCAGACGGTGAACGCCGCTCCGTCGAATTTTCTTGGCGCGCAGGCGGCGGCCGCCGGCGAGGCGGTCCCGCCAATCGACAGGGCAAAGAACAAAGCGGCGAAACCGCTGCGCCGCATCGCGATGGTCCTCAACCCCGGGCTCGCCATGGGCGAGCGTCATGCGCCGAATCACGCCGCAAAAAGCAGCGTCACGCAGAGACTACACTCCGGCGCGCCTCGGCGCCATCGGGGGCCGCTTGGCGTCGAGCCGGAGTCAGAACGGCCGCCTCTTGAGGAGCAGTTCGGCTTTCGGCGGTCAGAGCACCTTTCCCGGGTTCATCACCCTGTTGGGGTCGAGCGCGGCCTTGATCTGGCGCATCACCGACAGCGTCCCCGGGTCCTTGGTCCGGGCAAGCAGGTCGCGCTTCAGCCGTCCCACGCCGTGCTCGGCCGAGAACGAGCCGCCCATCCGCGCCACGATCCCGTGCACGACTTGGTTCATCGCGTCCCAGCGAGCGAGGAACGCCGCCTGGCCGCCGCCCTCCGGCTGCGAGACGTTGAAGTGTATGTTGCCGTCGCCCAGATGGCCGAAAGGACAGACGCGCGCGCCCGGCTCGAACGCCTCGACCGCCTTCGTCGCCTCCGCGAGGAACGCCGGCACGTCGCCGACGGCGACCGACACGTCGTGCTTGATCGAGCCGCCCTCGTGGATTTGCGCCTCCGGGATGGAGTCGCGCAGCTTCCAGAATTCGTGGCGCTGATCGAGCGAGGCGGCGATCGCGGCGTCCTCGATCACCCCCTCATCGAACGCCGCCTCGAGCGCGCCGGAAAAGGCGTCCTCGAAGCCTGCCGCGATCTGCGACGACGCCTCGATCAGCACGTACCACGCATGGTCTCCCGCGAGCGGCGCGCGGGCGAGGCCGTGCCGGAGTGTGATGTCGTAGGCGAAGCGGGCGATCAGCTCGAAGGTGGTGACGCCCGCGCCCAGCCGCTCGCGCGCGATGCTGAGAAGGTCGAGCGCGCGCTGCGGACTTTTCAGCGCGACGAAGGCGGTCGCCCGCGCCCGCGGATTGGGAAAGAGCCGCAGCGAAGCGGCGGTGACAACGCCGAGCGTGCCCTCCGAGCCGACGAACAGGCCCTTCACATCGTAGCCGGTGTTGTCCTTGCGCAGCTTCGAGAGCGCGTTGACGATCCGCCCGTCGGCCAGGACCGCCTCGACGCCGGTGATGAGTTCGCGCATGGTTCCGTAGGCGATGACCGTAAGGCCGCCGGCGTTGGTGGCGGCGTTGCCGCCGATGGTGCAGGTTCCCTCCGCGGCGAGCGACAAAGGGAAGAGCCGGTCGGCTTCGAGCGCGGCCGCCTGCGCCTCGGCGAGGGTCACGCCGGCTTCGCAGATCATCACGTCGGCGTGCGGGTCGATCTCGCGGATCGCCCGGAGGCGCTGGGTCGAGAGGATGACCTCGTCGCCGGTCTCGTCGGGCGTCTGGCCGCCGACAAGGCCGGTGTTGCCGCCCTGGGGCGTGACCCCAATCCCGGCGTCGTTGCAAAGCTTAAGGACCTCAGCGACCTCGACGGTCGATCCCGGACGGACGAGGGCGAGCGCCTTGCCCTGATAGAGGCCGCGCGGCTCCACGAGCGCGCCGGCGATGAGCCGCGGGTCGGTCAGGACATGGCCGGCGCCGACGATGCGGGCCAGAGCCTCGAGGACGGCTCGGCGTTCAACTTTCATCCCAGAAGCCTCCGCGCGCGCGGCTTCGCCTTCCGGCGAAAGACGGCCGCGATTTCGACGTGCGAGGAATAGCGGAACTGGTCGATCGGCGCGACCTTCTCGACGCGAAAGCCGCCCTCGATCAGAATCTTCGCGTCCCGGGCGAAGGTCGCCCCATTGCAAGACACGGCGACGACGAGCGGCAGGGCGCTCCTGGCGAGTTCGCGCGCCTGGGCTTCGGCGCCGGCGCGGGGCGGATCGAACAGCGCGCCGTCGAAGGCGGAAAGTTCGCCTGCGCCGAGCGGCCGGCGGAAGAGATCGCGCGCTTCCACGGCCACGGTCTTAAGCCCGCGCGCCTCTCCGCCCGTGCGCGCAAGCGCCGCGATCGCCGCGGAGTCCGAGTCGGCGGCGAACACGTCATGGGCGCGGGCGAAGCGGAGCGCGAATGCGCCGGCGCCGCAGAAAAGGTCGGCGACCCTTCTCGCGCCTGTCAGCGCCTCCTCGGCGATTGCCGCCAGACACTCCTCGCCCGCTTCGGTCGCCTGGAGGAAGCCACCCGGCGGCGGCGCGACCAGCGTCGCGCCGAAGGCGACGCGCGGCCGGCGCCGCTCGAGGACCGCGGCGCCGTGGTTCGAGACGCGGGCGAGGTCGAGCGCGTCGGCGGTCCGGACGAGCTTCCGCGTCTCGACGGGTCCGAGCGGACCCGAGCCGCGAAGGTCGACGTCGAGACCGTCGAGCGTCGCCGTCACGCCGATGTCGAGGGGCTTCGAGAGGCCCCTGAGGTCGGCCGCGAGCGCCCGCGCCGCCGCGACCGCTCCGGCCATGGACGGCGCGAACAAGGGGCAGGCGCCGATCGAGACGACAGCGTGCGAACGCGCGCGCATGAAGCCCACTTCGTCCTGTTCGGCGTAGGGAAAGCGGGCGTGGAAGGTCGCGCGCCGCCGGCCGGCGCCGTGGGCGTCGATCAGCGGGCCGACCTCGGCTTCGACCTGCATGCGCGCGAGCGCGTCGACGACGAGGCCGCGCTTCCAGTCGCGATAGAGCCTTTCCGACATGTGCTGCGCAGCGCAGCCGCCGCAGGTCCCGAACCAGGGGCAGAACGGCGCCGCCCGGTCAGGACTCTCGCGCACGATCTCCAGGAGGTCGTTGCGCTCGCCATTTGCCTGCACGCGCGCCCGCTCGCCCGGGAGGGCGCCGGGGACGGCGGCGCCGTTCTCCGCCACGCCGTCGGCCCGCGAATCGAGCGCGACGATCTCGAGCGTTTCGATCGTCTCAGCCATGGCGCGCTGCGATCAAGAATTCCTTCGCCCCCGCGCCACCCGGGACCGGGGAGGGAATGAGGCCGACGACCGTCCAGCCTTGCCCCTCGATGCAGGCGCGGACCTCGGCTGAGGCGCGGGCGAGCGCCGCCTCGCTCTTCACCCGCCCCTTGACGATCTCCGCCGGGCCGACCTCGAACTGCGGCTTGATGAGGCTGGCGAGCCAGGCGCGCTTAGCCGCCAGGCCGAGCACATGCGGCAGGATCAGCCGCTGCGAGATGAAACTGACGTCGCAGGCGATCGCCTCGGGCGCCTCGCCGAGCGTCTCCGCGGTCAGCGACCGGGCGTCGCGCCCTTCGAGGGAACGCACGCGCGGGTCATTGGCGAGCTTCGCGTCGAACTGCCCGTGGCCGACGTCGATCGCGACGACGCTTTTTGCTCCGCGCTGAATGAGGACGTCGGTGAAGCCTCCCGTCGAGGCGCCGACGTCGAGGCAGGCGAGACCCTTGGGATCGAGCGCGAAGGCGTCGAGCGCGGCTGCGAGCTTCAATCCGCCCCGGGAAACATAAGGGTGGGGCGCTTGCGCCTCGATCGCGGCGCCGTCGCTGACGGCGTCGGAGGATTTGCCCAAAATCTCGCCGTCGACCCGGACGAGGCCGGCGGCGATGGCCGCCTGGGCTCGCGCGCGGCTCGGAAAAAAGCCGCGCTCGACGAGGACGATATCGGCGCGCTTGGGCATGGGAAGACGGTTGAGTCCGAGGGACCGGGCTGGTATAGCCGGGAATCGCTTCGGGCCAAATGGCTGGGCGCCTTTTTCCGCGAAGGGTTCAGCGCCGCGTGAGCGCGAGCCCTACCGCCGCGCCGATGAGGACCCCTCCGGTCAGGCGGTTGCGCGCCCGGCCGAAGCGGCCGAGGACGAAGCGGGCGCGGCCGGCGAGGACCGCCCAGCCGCCGTCGATGACAAGCGCCGTGGCGACGAAGGCGACGCTGAGGATCGCCATCTGGCGGCCGAGCGCCGCGCCGGGATCGAGGAACTGCGGCAGGAAGGCCGCGTAGAAGGCGAGCGTCTTCGGGTTAGTCAGCGAGACGAGAAAGCCGCGCGCGAAGGTCTTGCCCGGCGAGACCGCCTGCATTCGGGAAAGGTCGTCGGCGGGCGAAGCCCATGCGCGCGCGCCGAGAACGACGAGGTAGACGACGCCGAGCCAGCGGAGGACCTCAAACGCCTGGCCCAGCTCTCCGAGGAGCGCCGTCACGCCGAGCGAGGCGACGGCAAGTTGCAACGCCATCGCCGCGCTGGTTCCGGCGACCGTGATCAGGCCGCCGTGCGCGCCGTAGCGCAGGCTGTTGGCGACGATCAGCGCCACATTGGGGCCCGGAATCAGCATCAACGCCGCGGTCGCGGCGACAAAGGCCGCAAGAAGCGCGAGGGACATGTCAGGTCTCCGAAAGCGGGCCAGTATTGCCCCGGACCCTTCAGAAGGCCAGCGCGGCTGCGACAGGTTGCGGCGCCGGGCGATCAGGCTTCGTGACAAATTTATGTTTATGCCCGTTGACGGTTGTAGCGAGCTGGTTAACAATGCACGCGGGCTGGGTGAGATTGACGCGGGCTTGGTGTGATTAGCCGGTGGAGACGTGATGCGTGGATGGCGGACATTTCTATTTGCCGCGGCGATCGTGTGTTCGCCGCCGGCGATAGCGTCGACTGAACTTCACGTCGGAGCGGGAGGGCCGGGGGGCCTTTTTCGCGAAGGGGCAGTGACCGGCTTGAGCGTCGGCGCGGGCGCGCTGCAGTCCCTGGGTTTTCAGGCCGGACCGCCGGCGGACGATGGAACGCCTGCAGACGACGGGGCGTACGCCGCCGCTGCAGCGTCTCTGGAGAACAAGACCTTTGCTGCGCCCGACGACGCCTCATATGACCGGTCCGGCTGGATGTTTCTGCTGATCGCCTTCATGGGATTGACAGCGGTTTTCACCGGCACACGGCCGCGCGCCCGCGGACTGATCGTGGTCTGAGGCGCCGGATCCCCGCGGCGACCGGCCGCGGGATTTGCCGAAATCCCGGCTTGCCCGCTTTCCGGCGATTTTGCGGCGCAGGGTCGATCGCGGCTCGGGCGCCCGGGGCCAACCAAGTCCATGAGTGAACGTTCCGGGCCGAGCGGCGTTAGGCGCGCGGGCGCGCATCCGGCGCCGGGACCCGCGAAATGCCTCCGACCGCGTTCCTGCTCGACACGCTGAATGTCTTGTCAGCCGACACGCATGGCCTCTTCGGCCCGTTCGTCGCGCGATGGACCTGACTCCGACCGTCCTCGCCGCCCTGGCGATCCTGATCCTGACCTATGCGGGCCTCGCGCTCGGCCGCGTTCCCGGCCTTCGGCTCGACCGCGCCGGCATCGCGTTCCTGGGCGGGGCGGCGATGATCGCCTTCGGCCCCCTGACGCTCGAGGACGCCTTCCGGGCGATCGACTACGACACCGTCGCGCTGCTGCTCGGCGTGATGATCGTGGTCGCCCATCTCAAAGTCTCTGGCGCCTTCCGGGCGCTGGGGGCGCTCGCGATCGAGCACGCACACCGGCCGCTCGCGCTTCTCGTCACGGTGACGCTGCTCGCCGGCGTACTGTCGGCCTTTCTGGTCAACGACGCCATCTGCCTCGTCATGGCGCCGATCGTGCTTGCCGTGACGCGGGCGCTCGGGCGCAATCCGCTGCCCTATCTGGTCGCGACCGCGACGGCGTCGAACTGCGGCAGCGTGGCGACGATCACTGGCAATCCGCAGAACATGGTGATTGGCGCCTATTCCGGCATTTCCTATCCGGCCTTCGCCGCCTCGCTCGCGCCGGTCGCGGCCTTCGGGCTCGTCGCGGTCGTCGTCGTCGTGCGGCTCGTTTACCTCGAGGAATTCTCCGCGCAGGGCGATTTGCAGCCTCACCTCGTTCGCGGCCGCATGCATCGAGGGCAGGCGGTCAAGGCGAGCGTCGTCTGCGTCGCGCTGGCGGTCGCGTTCTTCGCCGGGATCGACCCGGCCAAGGCCGCGGTGCTCGGCGGTGCCTTTTTGCTGGTCACCCGCGCGATCAAGCCCGAGCGCATCTATCGCGAGATCGACGGGCCGCTTTTGATGATGTTCGCGGGCCTGTTCGTTGTGGTCGCCGGTGCCGAAAAAGCGCTGCTGACGCCCGACCGGATCGCGATGGCGAAGACGATCGGCCTCGACGTTCCCTGGCGGCTGTCGGCCTTCACCGCGGTCCTGTCCAACGTCGTCAGCAACGTCCCCGCGGTGCTGGCGCTGAAGCCGTTCGTGCCGACCTTCGGCGACCCGCGCAAGGCGTGGCTCATCGTGGCGATGAGCTCGACGCTTGCGGGCAATTTCACTTTGCTGGGCTCGGTCGCCAACCTCATCGTCGCCGAACAGGCGAAGGCTGAAGGAACGCCGATCAGCTTCTGGGCCTATTTCAAGGTCGGCCTGCCGCTGACGGTCCTGACGCTCGCGGCGGGAACGGGGTGGCTGATGTGGCGGTGACGAACGCCGCGATGGATCTGGGTTTTCCACATGGCGCTGGAATGCGGGTCGCTTGATAGCCGCATTCGACCCCGAAGCGGGGCGTTTGTACACGACCGATTCAACGTCGCGGATCGACGTTGAATCGGTCATTGGATCGTGGGCAAAGGAAGCCATATGCGCCTGACGCTGGAATGAGACGGTCCGGCGAAGCGTAGTTTTCGCGCCTTGCGACGGTCCATTGTGTCGGCTTCGAGTTCCGCAGATTGCGCTGAAAAACTGCTGAAACTGCCACGCGTTGACGCCCTTCGCGAATGCGCGCCGACGAGCGCTGGACAATCCGCTGCCCGCCGGCGCAAATGCGGGCGCCTCACCGGAGCCCGGCTATGACGCTTGCGCCCAATTCTCTCGAAGCCCGCGACGTCGCCTACTATTTCCACCCCGCGACCAACGCGCGCCGCCACGAGCAGGTCGGGCCCTTGGTGCTGGAGAGCGGCCGCGGGGTCTTCGTCAAAGACGACCAGGGCAAGGAGTATATCGAAGGGCTCGCAGGCTTATGGAGCGTGGCCGTGGGCTTCGGCGAGCCGCGGCTCGTCGAGGCGGCGGCGCGGCAGATGGCGAAGCTGCCCTATTATCATTCGTTCGCCGGCAAATCGCATCCGCAGGCGATCGCGCTGGCCGAAAGGCTGGTGAAGCTTGCGGGCGGCCGGGTCGCCAAGGCGCAGTTCACCTCATCCGGCTCGGAGGCGAACGACTTCGTCGTCAAGCTGGTCTGGTACTATAACAACGCCCTCGGCCGGCCGAAGAAGAAGACCATCGTCAGCCGCGAGAAGGGCTATCACGGCGTCTCGGTCGCTTCGGGGTCGCTCACCGGCCTGCCGGCCTTCCATCGCGACTTCGACCTGCCGATTGCCAACGTGCGGCATCTGACCGCGCCGCATTATTGGCGAAGCGCCTTGCCGGGTGAGACGGAGGACGATTTTTCCGAGCGCTTGATGCAGGAGTTCGAGGCGCTGATCCGCAACGAGGGCGCAGACACGATCGCCGCCTTCATCGCCGAGCCGGTGATGGGGGCGGGGGGCGTCGTCCCGCCTCCCGCCGGCTATTGGCCGCGGATGCAGGCGCTGTGCCGCAAGCACGACATTCTCTTGATCGCCGACGAGGTCATCACCGGCTTCGGGCGCACGGGCGCGCTATTCGCCAGTCACAAATACGGGATCGCGCCGGACGTCCTGGTCGTGTCCAAGGCGCTGACCTCGTCCTATTTCCCGCTCTCGGCCGTGCTCATCTCGGACGCGCTCTATCAGGCGGTCGCCGACAATTCGGCGAAAATCGGCACATTCGCCCACGGCTTCACCGCCAGCGGCCATCCGGTCGGGGCGGCGGTGGCGATGGAGAACCTCGACATCATCGAGGAGCGCGACCTCGTGGCCCACGTCAGGGCGCTCGAGCCGCATTTCCAGCGCCGCCTATCCGAATTCGCCGGCCATCCGCTCATCGGCGAGGCGCGAGGCGTCGGCCTGATCGGGGCGCTCGAATTCGTCGCCGACAAGCCGACCAAGGCAGCGTTCGATCAGCCGGGCGTCTTCGGCGCGAGGCTCGCCGAGCTCTGCCAGGACGAGGGGCTGATCATCCGCGCGATCGGCGAGACGATCGCCTTCTGCCCGCCGCTGATCATTAC
Organism: Roseiarcus sp.; assembly: GCF_052145395.1. Lineage (NCBI taxonomy): Bacteria > Pseudomonadati > Pseudomonadota > Alphaproteobacteria > Hyphomicrobiales > Roseiarcaceae > Roseiarcus > Roseiarcus sp. The sequence goes on along the minus strand of NZ_JBKQOT010000582.1, from coordinate 2,644 downwards.
GGCGGCCGAGATCGACGAGCTGTTCGCCCGCTTCGGGCGGGCGCTGAAGCGGATGTGACCCCGCCGCCGCGCCGTGCGAGGCGGCCACGGTCCCTCACGTCAGGCTTAATCGCGGTCAAGCCAGAGGGCATTCTGGCGAGACGACTGGCGCACATTGCGGGAGCAAGCAATGGCCTGCGCAAAGGCGTATTCTATACACGCGCTATTCGCTTTCTTTCTGGTTCTTGCCGGGGCTGGGCCGATCCAGACGGAAAACGCGCCCGGCGTCCCCCCGACCGAAATCAAGTTCGGCCAGACGATCGCGTTGAGCGGTCCGGCCTCGGCCTACGGCGTCGTCGGACGCGCGGCGGCGGCCTACTTCCGGATGATCAACGAGCAAGGCGGCGTCCACGGGCGCAGGCTCAACTTCCTCGACGTCGACGATGCCTACAATCCGCCGAGGACCGTAGAGCAGACGCGCCGGCTCGTCGAGCAGGAAGGCGTCGCATTCGTGTTCAACGGACTGGGCACAGCTTCCCGGCTCGCCGTGCGGGACTATCTCAACGAGAACAAGGTTCCCCAGCTCTTTTCCGCTGCGTCTAGCCTTTCGGCGCCTCAAAGCCGAGTCTTGCGTTCAGCTTGACGAGGTCGGCGAGAGAACGAACCTTCATCTTTTCCATCACTCGCCCACGGTGCGCCTTGACGGTGATCTCACTGATGCCCAGCTCGCCTCCGATCTGCTTGTTCAGGAGTCCGTTGACGACCAACGCCATCACTTCGCGTTCGCGGCGACTGAGCTTGTCATAGCGGTCTCGAAGAGCCTGCATCTCGGCTTCGCCGCGCAGAGCCGCTTCGCTGCGCTGGATCGCGTGCCGCATCGCGGCCAAGAGAGCGTCATTGTCGAGCGGTTTCGTCAAGAACTCGACGGCGCCGGCCTTCATGGCCTGAACACTCGCGGGGATATCGCCGTAGCCTGTGATGAAGATGATCGGCATTTCGCTCCGGCCCGCAATCTGTTTCTGGAGATCAAGGCCGTTGAGATCCGGCAGCTCGAGGTCGAGCACCAGGCAGCACGGCGACGCCGGCCGTGGACGGGAGAGGAACTCCTGCGCCGAGGTGAACGTCTCGACCCCCCACTGTTCCGTGCGGATCATCAGCTCCAGCGAGTCGCGCACCGAAATGTCGTCGTCAACCACGAACACAATCGGGGTGAATTGCGACATGGGCACGTCCGCCGGGGGATTGGCTTCGCCCTCTAGGTCGACAAGGTGGCGGGAGCGTGGCGGCCGTTTGGCCTACGCCAGCGCGGCGTCCAGCGCCTTGCGGAGATCGGTGTCGCTGAACGGCTTGATCAGGCATTCCACCGCGCCTTCTTCAAGCATGCGCGGGCGGACCTTCTCGTCGGCATTCGCGGTGATGAAAACGATCGGGATCTCCAGCTTCCGTCGCTTGAGCTCTCGGTGGAGATCGGGCCCCGACATGTCCGGCATGGCGACATCGAGGATCAGGCACCGGGTGCGCGCCATATTTCCGGAATTCAGGAATGCCTCGGCCGACGAGAAAGCCTGGACGGCAAAGCCGAACTCAGCCAACAAGTCGGGCAGCGACTCCCGAACGGATTCGTCGTCATCGACGACCGAGACGAGCGGGCGTTTGATCTTCACGGACTTCACGGATTTCTTCACTTCGACTGGCGCTCCGTCACTCTCGCTGTTTCAACTTGGGACCGCGGCGCCGGCGCATGTCGCGTCTTTGGCCACGATCGGAACAGAAAATGAAAAAGCGGCGCCGGGCCCCTCGTTCAGCGCCGCCCACATGCGGCCGCCGTGCCGCTCGATGATCGAACGACTGATCGACAATCCTATTCCCACACCCTCGCTCTTGGTCGTGTAGAATGCGTCGAAAAGTCGCTGCAAACTCTCCCGCTCGAATCCCACACCCGCGTCCTGAACCGTCAGGCGTACGCATTCGTTCCCGTCGCGCTCCGTCGTGATCACCATCCGGCGCGGACGGTCGCGGACGGAGATCATCGCGTCCGACGCGTTCTGAATGAGGTTCAAAACGACCTGCTGGAGTTGCACTCGGTCGCCGTTGACCAGGGGCAGTTCCTCCGCAAGCTCGGTTCTGAGGACTGCGTGGGTTTCCTGGAATCTGACCCGCGACAGGGCGATCACTTCTCGCGTCGCCTCGTTGAGATCGACCGGCTCGAGCGCCGCGTTCTCCTTGCCAAAAAGGGCGCGCACTCGCTTGACGACCTCGGATGCCCGATGGCCGTCGCGAATCGTGCGGCGCGCCGTCTCGCGCGCCCCCTCGACGTTCGGCGGGTTCGCGGCCAGCATGTGCAAGCAGGTGTTGGCGTTCGTGATGATGCCCGACAACGGCTGGTTGACTTCATGGGCGATCGACGCCGTCAGTTGTCCCATCGTCAGGACGTGACCCATCTGTGCAAGCTTCGTCTGCGTGCTTCGGATCTCCTCTTCGGTGCTCTTTCGATCCTCGATGTCGATGCTGACGCTGAACCATTTGACGATCGCGCCGGCCTCGTTGCGCAACGGGACCGTGCGACAATGGCGCCATGGCGTTACAAGATGCTTTACGTCACCATGATCGTCGCCGGCATGTTTTTCATCGCCACCCCCGCGATACTCGCGGCGGTCACAGGGGA
>NZ_JBKQOT010000581.1:0-4405 GCF_052145395.1 Roseiarcus sp. | reverse complement strand
CCGGGCCATAAATTCCGCGTCAAGGACGATGCCGGAGGTATTGTAATCCTCACAGGCGTCGATACCGTGCGTCGCCACACGGGGAACGAGGACTAACCCAACGTCGCGGATTCGCATGTGGACAAGCTGATATTGCGGCTTTTCAAGGGACCTAAGTATTTGATTTGACTGACGCCAATGTCGGAAACATCGTCGAAAATGCCTGTAGTGAAGACCAAGTCACGGTGACAGATTCACAGGATCGGCGACTCGTGACAAAATCCTTGTCACCATGTTTCTGCGGAAGACCGAACGGCGGAAGGACGGGAAGACGCATCTCTACAGGAGCGTCGTCGAGAACAAGCGCCTCGCCAGCGGACGGGTGATCCAGCGCCACGTGCTTTACCTCGGCGAGATCAACTCCTCCCAGGCCGAAGCCTGGCGAAAGGCCATCGAAGTGTTCGATGAGGACGCCGGGCGGGCGCGCGCGCTCGCCCTGTTTCCTGAGGATCGCTGCGAGGCCGCCGAGGGCGACAGCGTGATCCGCCTGCGGCTTTCCGAGATGCGGCTGCGCCGGCCACGCCAGTGGGGCGCCTGCTGACTCGCCGGCCTGCTGTGGCCCGAGTTGCAACTCGATCGCTTCTGGAGTGAGCGACTTCCGCCAAGCCGCAAGGGCGCGCGCTGGGACGACGTGTTGCAGGTGTTGGTGACTTACCGGCTGATCGCGCCGGGCAGCGAATGGCGCCTGCATCGCCAATGGTTCCGCGACAGCGCCATGGCCGATCTCCTCGGCGCCGACTTCGGCCTGGCCGAGGCGCACAAGCACTACGCCTGCCACGACCGCCTCATCGCCCACAAACAGGCGCTGTTCTCCCATCTGACGCAGCGCTGGCGCGATCTGTTCAACGCCTCCTTCGACGTGCTGCTCTACGATCTGACCAGCACCTATTTCGAGGTCAACGCCTCCGACCTGCCCGAGGGCTCCAAACGCCGCCACGGCTACAGCCGCGACAAACGGTCCGATTGCCCGCAAGTCGTCATCGCCCTCGTCGTCACCCCCGAGGGTCTGCCGATCGCCTACGAGGTCCTGCCTGGCAACACGGCCGACAGCACCACGCTGCGGTCTTTCCTCGACAAGATCGAGAGCCAATACGGCAAGGCGCGGCGCGTGTGGGTGATGGACCGCGGCGTGCCGACCGAGGATGTTCTGGCTCAGATGCGCGCCTCCGACCCGCCCGTGCAATATCTGGTGGGAAGGCCCAAGGGACGGCTCACGCGCCTGGAAAAGCATCTTCTCGACAAGCCCTGGCACAAGGCGCGCGAGGGCGTCGAGGTCAAGCTTCTGGCGCAAGACGACGAACGCTACGTCTACGCCCAAAGCGACGACCGCGTCGCCAAGGAGCGCGCGATGCGGCGCCGCCAGCTCAAATGGCTGTGGGCGCGGCTGAACAAGCTCGCCGCCATCGACGTCTCGCGCCAGGAGCGGCTGATGAAGCTCGGCGCCGCGCGCTCAAAAGCGCCCTCCGCCTGGCGTCTCGTCAACGTCGCGCTCGACGAAATAACCGGCGTGCTGAGCTTCTCGCTCAACCGCGACAAACTGCGCGCCGCCCCCCGCCGCGAAGGCCGCTATCTGTCGCGCACCAACCTGACCGAGAGCGACCCGGCGCTCATCTGGCAATACTACATCCAGCTCGTTCCTGTAGAGGAGGGGTTCAAGACCCTCGAAGGCGACCTCGCGATCCGGCCGATCTTTCATCGCGACGAGCGGCGCATCGAAGGCCACATCTTCGTCGCCTTCCTCGCCTACTGCCTGCAGATCACCCTGACCCGCCGTCTGCACGGCCTCTCAGCCCGAAGCGCGCTGGCGAAGTTCGCCGCCATGCGGATGATCGACGTCCACCTGCCCCCGACCGACGGGCGCGAGAGCATCCTCACCCGCACCACCGAACCCGAGCCCGACCTGCGCCTCTTGATCGATCGCATGAACCTCGGCCTGCCGCCGCAGCCGGCCCCCAAAATCGCTGCCGCCGCGCTGCCGCCAACAAACGCCCCGTAGTGAAGACCTTTCAGGCCAAGGCCTTGATTCCTTTGAGGCGCAACACGCGATTCTGGCCCAATCCGCGAAGTCGGCTAGAACGCGGTCCGCTGGCGCATCGCCGCAGCGATCGTGCCGTCGTCGAGATAGTCGAGCTCGCCGCCGACCGGCACGCCGTGGGCGAGGCGCGTCACCTTGAGCGGATATTCCGTAAGGCAATCCGTGACGTAGTGCGCCGTCGTCTGGCCGTCGACGGTCGCGTTGACGGCCAAAATGACTTCGCTCACCCCACCCGCGGCGACGCGCGCGACGAGCAGCGCGATGGCGAGGTCCGACGGTCCCACGCCGTCAAGCGGCGAAAGGACGCCGCCGAGGACATGGTACCGCGCGCGGATCGCCCCCGCCCGCTCGAGCGCCCAGAGATCGCCGACCGATTCGACGACCACGATGGTCGAAGGATCGCGCCCCGGGTCGGCGCAAATCGAGCAGGGATCGCGCGTATCGATGTTGCCGCAGACCGAGCACGTCACGATTTTTTCTTCGGCGACGCGCATGGCCTCGGCAAGCGGCATGAGCAGCGTCTCGCGCTTGCGGATGAGATGCAGCGCCGCACGGCGGGCCGAGCGAGGCCCCAAGCCCGGCAGGCGGGCGAGGAGTTGGATCAGCCGCTCGATTTCGGGACCCGCGACGGTCGAAGGCATCGCGGGCTAGAAGGGGAGCTTCATGCCGGGCGGCAGGGGCAGGCCCGCGGTCAACGCCTGCATCTTCTCGGCGGCGGCGCGCTCGGCCTTGGCCTTAGCGTCGGCGAAGGCCGCAATGATCAGGTCCTCGACCATTTCCTTGTCCGACGGCGTGAGCAGCGACGGATCGATGCTGATCCCCTTGAGATCGCCCTTGGCCGTCATCGTGACGTTGACCATGCCGCCGCCAGAGGCGCCCTGCACCTCGACGCGGCCGAGCTCGTCCTGCGCCTCCTGGAGCTTGGCCTGCATGGCCTGCGCCTTCTTCATCATTCCCATGATATCCATGCCGGCCTCTCCTCGTTCTATGATTCGTCATCGATGACAGGTTCGGAGTCGGCGTAGCCGACATCGTCGTCGGACTGGGGCGCAGCCGCGGGCGCCAGAACCTCTGGCGCGCGAACCTCCACGATGCGCGCGCCCTTGAACCGCTCCAGCACCTTGCGCACCAGCGGATGCGCCGCCGCGCCGTTCGTGCGTTCGGCCTCGCGCTTCGCCGCCGCTTCGCGGAAGGTCGGGGCGGTCGCTCCCTGAACCAGGGCCACCATCCATCGGTCGCCCGTCCAGTCCTGGAGACGCCTGGCGAGCGTCTGCGTGAGCGTTTGCGAGGCGCTCTCGGTAAGCGACATGCTGATGTGCCCCGGCTCGAACCGGTCGAGCCGGACATCCTGCTCGAGCGCCTGCACCAGCTGGATGTCCCGCCTGGCGCGGGCGAGCGCCACGACGTCCTCGAAACGGGCGAGCTTTGGGGTCGACACAGGCGCGCTCGAAGGAGCAACGACGGGCTGCACGGGGGCGCGCTCCGGAGCCGTCGAGCTGGCGGCGAGGCTCGCGCGTGGGCCGATCGGAGGAAGCGTCGGGGCGTGGCGAGGGGCGCCTTCCGTGACTTCGGCGAGCTTGCGCAACGCATCCTCGGGCGTCGGCAGGTCGGTCGCGTAGGCGAGCCGGATCAGCGCCATCTCCGCGGAGGCGAGCGGGCGCGGCGAGTCCTTCACGTCCTCCGCGCCCTTGAGCAAAATCTGCCAGGCCCGCGTGAGGGCGCCCATCGTCAGTTTTTCGGCGAATTCCCGGCCCCGTTCGCGCTCGTCTTCGCCGATCGTCGCGTCGTCGGGCGCGTTCGGCGCGATCTTGACCCGCGTGACGTAATGGCAGAACTCGGCGACCTCGATCAGAATGTCCGCCGGGTCGCCGCCGGACCGGTAGAGCGCGCGCACGAGGTCGAGCGCCTCGGCGATAGCGCCCTTCATCGTCCGCTCGAACAGGTCGACGATCTCGCCCTTGTCGGACAGGCCCAGCATGTCGCGGACGGCAGCCGCGGTCACGCCTTGGGGGCCCCCGTAGGCGATGCCCTGGTCGAGCAGCGACAGCGCGTCGCGCACCGAGCCTTCGGCGACCCGCGCGATGAGCGAGAGCGCGTTCGGCTCGACCTCGACGCCCTCGGCCGCTGAGATTTTCGCGAGGTGCCGGACCATCAGGCCGGATTCGATCCGCTTGAGGTCGAAGCGGATGCAACGCGACCGCACGGTGATCGGCACCTTCTCGATCTCGGTGGTTGCGAACAGGAACTTGACGTGCTCCGGCGGCTCCTCGAGCGTCTTGAGGAGGCCGTTGAAGGCCTGTTTCGACAGCATGTGCACTTCGTCGATGATGT
>NZ_JBKQOT010000580.1:0-5138 GCF_052145395.1 Roseiarcus sp. | reverse complement strand
GCCGCGCGCAACAGGCGGCGACCGAGGAGCGCCAGTCCGGCAGGGCGACGCCGTAGACGCGCCGCAGCTTGGCGTTGTCGAGGCGCGAATTGGCCGGCCGTCTCGCCGGCGTGGGATAATCGGCGGTCGTGATGCGCTTGACGCGAGTGAGGCGCCGCCCGCGCGCGCGCGCCGCGGCGAACACCGCCTCGGCGAACTCAGCCCCGGTCGCCTCTCCGCCGCCGGTCATATGAAAGACGCCACGCATTTCGGGCGCGTCGCTTTCGCGAATCCGGCGCGCGATCATGAGCAGCGCGGCGGCGATGTCGAGCGCCGAAGTCGGATTGCCGCGCTGGTCGGCGACCACGCCCACTTCGTCGCGCGTCTCGTTGAGGCGCAGCATGGTGCGGACGAAATTCGCGCCGAAGGGACTGTAGACCCAGGCGGTGCGCATGACCGCGCTGTTCGGACAGCGTTCCGCGACCAGCCGCTCGCCGGCGAGCTTGGTTCGGCCGTAGGCGCCGGTCGGGCCGGTCCGATCGTCCTCGCGATAGGGCCGGTCGAGCGTCCCGTCGAACACGTAGTCGGTGGACAGGTGCAGGAGCGGCGCGCCGATCTTCGCCGCCGCCTCGGCGACATGGCCGGCGCCGTCGGCGTTGACGCGCATCGCAAGCGCTTCCTCGCTCTCGGCCCTGTCCACCGCCGTATAGGCGGCCGCGTTGATGACGACGTCCGGTCGCGCCGCAGAGACGCCGGCAAGCACGCTCACGCGGTCCTCGAGCGCGAAATCCGGCCGGCTCAACGCGATGATCTCGATCCCGGGCCCGGCGCGCTCGAGAAGGGACGTCGCAACTTGACCTTTGGAGCCGGTGACGGCGACGCGCATCAGGCGAACAGCTCCTCGGCGTCCTTCAGCCGCGGCCAGCGCTTATCCTTGTCCGACAGCATCGGGCCGCCGGGAGGCAGCGGCCAGGCGATGCCGATGTCGGGATCGTCCCAGGCGACGCCTCGGTCGTTGGGTAACGAATAAAAGTTGCTCGTCTTGTAAAGGACCTCGGTGTCCGGCTCGAGGGTGACGAACCCGTGGGCGAAGCCGATCGGCACGAGGAGCTGGCGCCAGTTCCCCGCCGAGAGTTCGACCGCGACATGTTTGCCGAAGGTTGGCGAAGACCGTCGGATGTCGACCGCGACGTCGAGGATGCGGCCGCGCGCGACGCGCAAGAGCTTGTCCTGGGCGAAGGGAGAGGTCTGGAAGTGCAACCCGCGCAGCGTGCCGACTGCGGCGGAGACGGAATGATTGTCCTGAACGAAGTCGATGTGCAGACCGGCGGCCTCGAAGACCGACTTGTTGTAGACCTCGGAAAAGAATCCGCGCGCGTCGCCGTGTCTCTTCGGCGTCACGATTTTCACCGCCGGGATGGCTGTGTCTTCCACCTGCATTGTTTGCGTCCCCTGACCCTGCACCCGGGCGCCCGTTGAGGCCGGGGGCCTCCTTGCCAGAAACCCGCGCTCGCCGCCAGTTGAAAAAAGGCGGCTCCGCGCCGGTAAAAAAGCATCCGCACGGTGCAGGCCGTGCGGCGCTTGCAGCAGTTCGGGCGCTAGGTCGACCGGGTCCCGCGGCGCGGCGGGAGCCGCGCTACTCCGCGGCGGCGCGCTTCGGCAGGACCCAGCCGGGGCGGGGGAAGTGGCAGGTGTAGCCGTTTGGGTAGCGCTCGAGATAGTCCTGGTGCTCGGGCTCTGCTTCCCAGAACGGGCCAGCCGGGACGACCTCGGTCACGACCTGGCCCGGCCATAGGCCCGAGGCGTTCACGTCGGCGATGGTGTCGAGCGCGACCCGCTTCTGCTCCTCGTTTTCATAAAAGATCGCCGAGCGGTAGCTGCGGCCGACGTCGTTGCCCTGGCGATTGCGGGTCGTCGGGTCGTGAATCTGGAAGAAGAACTCCAGAATTTTGCGGTAGCTCAGCTTCGCCGGGTCGAAAATGATCTCGATCGCCTCGGCGTGGTCGCCGTGGTTGCGATACGTGGCGTTGGGCGTGTCGCCGCCGGCGTAGCCGACACGCGTGGAGATGACCCCCGGAAAGCGCCGGATCAGATCCTGCGTGCCCCAGAAACACCCGCCGGCAAGCACTGCGCGCTCGGTCGTATTGGCCATGGAACGGTTTCCTTTGCTCTGGAAATGACGATGTCGGCTGCTTTACGTGCGGAACGTGGCGTCCGTACCATCGCCTTTCAAGGCGGACGCTCGCCGCGCCGACGGAACGGATCCAGGGCTCCAGCGTTGATGCTGAAGGAAGCGGCTGTCGCCGCGGCCCAATGATAGGAGACGTCCATGTTGTCAAAGATTATCGCCGCGGTTTCGGCGGCGGGCCTCGCGATCCTCGTTTCGCAGGCGGCTCTCGCCGACGAGACCGGCGCGGTCGGGGGAGGTGTTGCGGGGGCCGTGACAGGCGCGGCGGTGGGCGGGCCGGTCGGCGCGGTTGTCGGCGGCTTCGGCGGAGCGGCGATCGGGAATTCGATGACGAATCATCATCATTATTACCGTCGCTACGGGTACTATCACCCCCACTATCATCATTACTACGAGGAGCATTAGCCGCAGGCGCCTGAAGGAATCCCCTCGCAGGCGAAAGAAAGCCCCAGCCGCGTTCTCGCGTCTGGGCCCTTCGATCAGCGGCGTTGCGGCGCCCTCTGGAACCAGGCGAAGCCGAACAGGACGATCGCCACGACCAGCGAGCCGAGCGCGTGCTTGACGTGAGGCTTGTCTACGCCCGCCACAAATCCCGGCAGGAACGACGGAAGCTCGCCAGCCGGCGTAAGCCAGTAGAGAACGGCCAGCGCGAGAAACACGAGGCCGAGAATTCCGGCGATCAGAGGCAGAGGTCGAGTCATGGGTCGCCGATGTACCTGACGACGGCCGCGGCGCCAAGCCGTGCGAAGGCGCGCCTCGCCGCCAAGAAAACTGTAGGGCGAAGTTCGTAGCCCGTCGTCAGGGGTCAGGGGGTCAGCAAGTCGGTGCGGTATTTCGGCGCGAGCGACACGATGGTCGCGATCCGCGCCTTCATTTGCGCCGGGTCCAGTTTGGGCGGCGGCGACGTGCGGCTTTCCAGGGGATCGCCGACTTCGAGAAAGAATGCGTCGAGTCCTGCGGGAACGCAGAAGCACAGCATGCGCGCCGGCGCGCCGGACACGTTTTTGAACACATGCGGCGCGTTCGCCGGGATGTTCACGGTCGATCCGGCGCGCAAGGTCGTGGACTCGCCGCGAAAGGTGAAGTTCAGCGCGCCTTCGAGCAAAGTGAAACTCTCCTCGAAGTCGTGACGATGCGGCGGCGGGCCGCCGCCGTCCGGCACGAGCATGTCGATCAGGCAGTATTTTCCCGCCGTGTCGGCGCCGGAAACAAGTATGCTGTAGGTGTCCCCGACCACCGCGACATGCCGGACGCCCGGACTGTCCCGGTCGGCGATAGTCAGCTTGCGGTTGGGGTCGTCGGTGGGGATGGCGGAGGTAGCGGCGTCGGTCATGGTCTCCTCGCGAGGGTGGGGAGTCCGCCCCCATCGTGGCGTTCCTGAGGCCGGGCACGAGGGGCCACGCTCGCGGAAGAACTCTCGCTGACTCTGTGACCGCTGTCACAGCGCAGCGGTTGACTATGCTTCAGGTTCGCCCAGATGGAGAGGTGAGGACAAGCATACTTGACGTCTTCCAACTCCGGGGAGAGCGCGCTTGGATACGACAGTCGCCGCCGATCACGCAAAGCTTGCCGAGGAGCTCCCGCTCGATCAAATCGACGTCAGCGATCCCGCACTGTATCAGCAGGACGTCTGGCGTCCCTATTTTCGCCGCCTCCGCCGGGATGCGCCGGTGCATTATTGCGCGGAGAGCCCGGTCGGACCCTTCTGGTCGATCACCAAGCACAAGGACATCGTTGACGTCGAGGTGAACCACAGGGTCTTCTCGTCGAGCTCTACGCTCGGCGGAATTGTGCTTCGGGACAGGCCGGCTGACCTCGAGCTGCCGATGTTCATTGCGATGGACCCCCCGAAGCACGAGGCCCAGCGGAAGGTTGTTCAGCCGATCGTTTCGCCGGAGAATCTCGACAATCTTAAAGACCTGATCCGCGGCCGAATCCGGACGACGCTCGACAGTCTGCCGATTGGCGAAACCTTCGACTGGGTGGACAGAGTCTCGATCGAACTGACCGCGCAGATGCTGGCGACGCTGTTCGACTTTCCCTTCGAGGATCGGCGGAAGCTGAGCTTCTGGTCTGATGCTTCGACGGCGCTTCCCTATGCGGGCACGATCGTCGAAAGCGAAGAGCAACGCGAGGAGATTTTTCGCGAGTGCCTCGGGTATTTCATGACCCTATGGAACGAACGGGTCAACGCCGAACCGCGTCCCGACCTCATTTCCATGCTCGCGCACGGCGAAGCGACCCGGACCATGAGCCCGCGCGAATTTTTGGGCAACATTTTGCTGCTGATCGTCGGCGGCAACGACACCACGCGCAATTCGATGAGCGGCGGCGTCCTGTTCCTGAGCCAGAACCCGGAAGAATTCGCCAAGCTCCGCGCAAGGCCCGAACTGGTCGACTCCATGGTCCCGGAAATCATCCGCTACCAGACGCCGATCGCCTACATGCGCCGCACCGCGCTCGAGGACGCGGAAATCGGCGGCAAAACCATCCGCAAGAGCGAGAAGGTCGCCATGTGGTACATCTCCGGCAATCGCGACGAAGACGCAATCGAGGAACCCGACCGTTTCCTCATCGACCGTCCCCGCCCGCGTCAGCACCTCTCCTTCGGCTTCGGCATCCACCGCTGCGTGGGAAAACACCTCGCAGAGATGCAACTGAAGCTTTTGTGGGAGGACATTTTGCGGCGAGGCTGGACGATCGAGGTTTTGGGCGAGCCGAAGCGGGTCTTCTCGTCCTTCATCCACGGCTTCACGGAGATGCGGGTGCGCATTTCCGAGCCGCGCTAAGCCGCCGTTGCATCCCCCGCCCATTTTGACCGTTTCGCCGCGGCCAAGGATAGGCTTCGGGGCTCTCTCTCAGGGCTGCCTCGTATCGTCAGCGCCGGACCGAATGATTTGTTCCGTGGGAGGGAGAGCCAGTCCATTGATTGTTCAGGTATACTACAACAGAAGGAAAAAACTATGGAGCG
>NZ_JBKQOT010000579.1:0-6073 GCF_052145395.1 Roseiarcus sp. | reverse complement strand
GCAGCGACACTACGGTATGAAACTGATGGCCTACACATTGATCAATCTGAGGCATTTCTGTGGTGCCTGAAACTCGCAACCACCTGTGATGAAAAGCGACGACCCTCAGCTTGCAAAACTGCGGCTGCTTCACGTCGAGCGGAGCGCAAGGGGCATGGGGCTCGGCAAAGCGCTGGTCGAGACCTGCATCGCGCGGGCGCGTGAACTGGGATACGCGCGCATGACGCTCTGGACGCAAGAGAGTCTCGTCGTGGCGCGAAAAATCTATCAGGCGGCCGGGTTCCGGCTCGCCGGCGCCTCGCCGCATCGTTCTTTCGGGCATGACCTTGTCGGAGAGACCTGGGTTCTCGATTTCTTCTGACGACCATGGCGCCCCGCGCGCGTCCAAACGCTTCGCCTTCTGGACGGAAGTCGCCGACCTGATAGACACATGGCGTGACGGTCGCGAATCGTCCGGCGTTGACAGCCCCGCGCTCTGTTCTGATTTCCGCACAGCTGAAGGCGAAGATCGGGAATGCAAGATGAGACCTTCGCCCTGACGATCGCGCTGGTCGTTTTCGTTTTCGGCGCGATCGGCCTCCTGCTGCAGCGGGTCCTGCCGGAACGCTTCACCACGGGCGCACCGAAGGATCTGATCGGCGCGACGGCCGGCCTCCTCACCCTCCTCTCGGCGCTGGTGCTCGGATTGCTGATCTGGACCGCCTACGGGGTTTTCTCCAGCCAGAACGTCGCGATCCAGACTCTCGCCGCCAAGATCCTGCAGCTCGATCTCGCTCTTGCCGATTATGGTCCCGAGGCGGACGCCGGACGCGCGCAGCTTCGGCAGGACCTCGCCCACACCGTGCGGCAGGTCTGGAGCGAGGATCGGGGCGACGAGGAATTCGTCGCCGAGAACTTTTCCGCGGCGATCGACAGCATGCGCCACAAGGCGAGCTATCTCAATGCGCTCGCGCCGGAAACCGACGCTGAGAAGCACGCGATGGAGCAGGCTCAGCAGACGATCGAGGCCATCGCTCAGTCGCGGCTGCAGATGGCGTTCGGGCTTTCGAGCCCGGTTTCCTACATGCTGATCTATGTCGTGACCGGGTGGGTCGCGGTTCTGTTCTGCGCCTACGGGATCATGTCCCGCGCGAGCCCGACGGCGTTCGTCGTGTTCGCGCTCGGCGCGCTGGCGATCGCCAGCGCGATCTACGTGATCCTCGACCTCAGCGCACCCTATTCCGGGTTTTTCCGCGCGTCTCCGGCGCCGCTCGAGCGCGTGCTGGCGCAAGTGAGCAGGGACCAGGGACGGGTGGGAGGCCAGCGTTGATAAGACAACGGCGCCTGGGGCGCGGACGGCCGCGAGGCAGGCTGGACAATCGTCGCGCACTTGTCCTAAGCATCGGCAGACGAACACTTTGGATCTGCGGACCGCAACCGCAGCGGTCGTCGGCGACGGGCGCGAACTTCTGGGGGGAGACCCGATGACCATAATCCTTATTTCGATCCTGATCTTCGTCCTCACGCTTGCCTCGGGGCTCCTCGGCCTCTGGGTCCACAAGGCCCTGCCGACCGAACAGAAGACCGACAGCGCCCGCAGCGTCGTGGGGCAGGTTGCGGGGCTCGTGACCCTGCTGCTCGCCCTTGTGCTCGGCACGCTGATCGGGACGAGCTTCGCCTTCTTCGGCGCCCAGAAGACCGAGCTCGAGACCTTGTCTTCCCAGATTTTGCTGCTCGATCAGGCGCTCGCTCAGTACGGTCCGGACGCCCAGCCTGCGCGCGACAGACTGAAAGAATCGGTCCAGGTGGCCTACGACACTTTTTGGGGCGACAAGGAGCCGGACCCGAAGCTCCTGTCGGTCGCGCTCCCGCTCGCCGCCGCCCAGGCGACCAAGGGCTTCCTCGCCTCCCTGAAGCCGGAGACCGATCTGCAGAAGCAGGCCGTCGCTTCGGCCAACGCGCTCGCCGGCCAGATCGAGCAGGGCCGCGTGCTCATGGACCTGCAGGTCGCGAGCCACCCCGTGAGCCCTGGCCTGGTGCTGGTGCTGGTCATCTGGGCGATCATTTTGTTCTTCGGTATGGGTCTCTTCGCGCAGGCAAACGGCCTGGTGCTTTCCGCACTGACATTCGGCGCGGTGTGCGTCGCGTTCGCGATCTTCCTGATCCTGGAGCTCGGCCTCCCCTACACAGGGATGTTCCGCGTCTCCGGCGCCGCGCTGCGCGAGGCGCTGGTGAACATCGACAAGTAGGGCGCCGCGGCGAGCGGGTCTCCTCGGGAAGCCGCAGCCCGCCCCTCGTGATGACCGCGATAGGGGCCGGGATCCGCCTGAGCGAGCATCGGGATTGTGCGCGGTCATCCCGCCACCGACCAACAAGTCGAGTGGGCAACCTACCGTCATTGGAACCTGACAATCCTTGACAAGGCCGGAACGCGATGGGAGCAGGAATCCTTAGTTGCGGGCTGGGCGGCGCAGATGGCTTCTGATCTTAAGGACTTGGTGAAGGCGCTCGATATCGACGTCTTCAGGGTGCCGACCGAGACGAGCCTGGCGGACCGGCAGTCGCTGCTTCGTCTCCAGAACGTCGTGGCCACCGGCTTTCCTGGCTACCGGTATCTGGAAATCGGCTCGCACCTGGGGGGAAGCATATTCCCGCACCTGGCCGATTCCCGTTGCGCGGAGATCGTGTCGATCGACTTGCGGCCGGCGAGTCAGCCGGACGAGCGCGGGCAAACATTTGACTACCACGAAAACTCCTCCGCCCGGATGATCGGCCTGCTCTCCGACACCGCGGGATCGGACGCATCGACGAAGGTCCGCATGATCGACCGGGACGCGGCCGACGTCGGCCCCGAGGAGGTGGGCCGGGGAATACGCTATGTTCTGATCGACGCGGAGCACACCAACCGCGCGGCGTTCCGCGATTTCACCCGCGCGCTAAGAATGATCGAACCTGCCGGCATGGTTGCGTTCCACGACGCCAATCTGCTCGTGGACGCCTTGGCGAATATCGAGGAACTGCTCTGGTTCGTCGGTCGGCCCCATCGCGGATTCTTCCTTCCGGACGTGGTCTACGCGGTCGCATTCGGGGACATGATCGAGCTGGCTGACGCGGCGCTAGGGCCTCACTCCCTGGACCGCGAGGCCTTCTGCCAGACCGCGAAGGCGGACCTCTGGCGAGAAATCGCGGCTGGCCACGCGGGCGCTCGTTGATCGTCGTCGCCGCGGGGACGAGAATTCGCGTCCCCGACGGTCTCCCAGAGGAACACAACTGTGAATTCACCGGGCAGGAATGCTGACGGGGGCAACTCGGCGGAGCCCAAGCCGCCGACCGAGCACGCGCTGGCCGCCAGGCGCCGGCAGCGCCTGGATTTCGCGATGGGCAGGATTTTTAGGACGCGCGCCGGGATCGCGGTCGACGCGGACGAAGCGCGGTGCACGATCCTCGTCGAGGCCTGGCGCGCGGCACGGCCGGAATTCAGGTTTAGCCGCTACGTCTGCGCGTGAAGACCGCCGCCGCCCTCGCCGGCGTAACTGGGTTGGCGGGGGATTGACGATGGGCGAAAAGGCCGTCATTTGAGGCGCCGAAAACTCCAATCGAAACCGTTCAGTGGGGCGCCATGTCCAGCATCATCGTCACGCGCCGCGCCGCGCTCATGAGCTTCGGCGCGCTCGCCGCGGCAGGCCTGTCCGGCTGCAACACGACCCAAACCTCTGCTGTGCCGGCTGCGGCCGCGGGGGCGGCGCCCGCGCCCGTCGGCTATCGGATCGCCAACATCGTGGTGGACACCTCTCCACTCGTCGGGCAAAGCGGCGACCCGACCGCGCAATGGGCGAAGCAAGCGCTCCCGGCGGCGCTGGCGCAGGTCTTCGCGTCCCACATGGCGCCGGGCGACCCGAGCGGCGGAACGCTGAGCGTCGTCGTCAACTCGATCTATCTCGGCGGAGGCGGCCCCGCCGACGCCGACCGCATGAGAGGCGTCGCGACGCTGAACGGACAGCAGGTGAACGTGCGGGCGACGTCGACATATTTTCCCAATCCGACCGACCAGGCGCTGGTCGAGCAGGCGCTCCAGAACCGGGTCAACGCCCTGTCGGTCGCGTTCGCCTATCGGCTGAAGCGCCGGCTAGGGCGGTGATCGGACGGGACGTTCAGCGGCGCGCCGGGCGCCTCCAAATACGAGCGCCCAGGCGGGGCGGGTGATCCGCATCGGCAACTCACGCCTGTCCTGACGTCTGGTTTGATTGGTCATTTCCAATTATCATAAAATGGGCGGCCAGACGGCTCAGCAGAAGGATCCGAAGCGATGTCCGACTTCGTACTCTGGGGCTTCGACGCTTCAACCTACGTGCGCACGGTCAAGATGGTATTCGCGGAAAAAGCGTTCACGGATTACAAGCAGGTGCAATTGAACGTCCTCAAGGGCGATCCGAAAACTCCCGAACACCTGGAGCGTCATCCGTTCGGCAAGGTGCCTGTCCTCGATCATGACGGAATGCGAATTCTCGAGACCTCAGCGATCGTGCGGTATCTGAACGACGTTTTGCCGGGGAAATCGCTGATTCCTCCAACGGCCAAGGATCGCGCCCGAATGGATATGACCATTGGGATCATCGACTCTTATGGCTACGGCGCGCTGCTCGGCGGCGTGGCCGCCTTTCATCTGTTCCCTGATTTTGTCGGCGGCAAAAATGAGGCCATGCGGGCCGGCGGCATCGAGCAGGGCCGTCAGGTCATCGAATTCGTCATGAAAACCAAGGGCTCTTCGCCGTTCATCGCCGGTGACTTGAGCTTGGCCGACTTCTTCCTGGCGCCAATCGCCTTCTATGTGGGGCTCACGCCTGACAAAGATGCGGTTTTTGGTGTCGACGGCTTCGGAAGCTGGTGGAAAGATATCCAGGCTCAACCCGCGTATAAAGACACTCAGCCCAATCTCGGCTGACGCGGAAAACGACTGCCGGGGAATTGCCGCCGACGACCGCGCCGCCGGCCGCTACCGGCTCGGGTACCAGTACGACGCCTGCGGCTTCGTGCGGTCGACAACCACGAACTGGTTGGCGAACACTCGGTAGGTCGGGCTCCATTCGCCGTCCGGCCACTGCACGCGGATCTCCGCCCGCTCGGCGGTGCCCAGGCCCACATGGATCCAGCCGGCGTGGCCCGACGCGTCGCCTCCGCCGATCTGAACGGTGCGGGTCTGGGTTCGCACGCCGGTCTTGACCGAAATCTTCGCGCCGACCGCGTTGCGGTTGGGGTTCGGCTCAATGAGCCGAATTTCGGTCCAGTTGCCCGAAGGCAGGGGCGGTCCGTCGTCGTTTTTCGCCCCAAGGTTGCGGAAGAGCGCGACGTTCGAGCCGCGGTCGATCTGCAAGATGTCGAGCTTTCCGTCGAGGTTGAAATCGGCGATCAGCGCCCCGCGGCCGGTGCGGGCGCCGGCGACGCCGGCGAGGTCGCCGGCTTCGGCGAACTTGCCGCTCCACTGGCCGATGAGAAGATTGCTCGGATCGTAGGCGGCGAAGTCGGGCATTTGCGAGAGGTTCCCCTTGGAGACGAAGATGTCGAGCAGGCCGACATTGGTGAAGTCGGCGAATTCCGCGTGCCAGGCGGTCGAGGGTCGCTTGTCGCCGCCGGTATAGGGAATATGCGCCGTGACGCCGAGTTCGCCGGCCTCGTCGCGATAGACCGGCAGTTCGCCGCGGCCCGCTTCGTCCGGATCGAGCTTCTGCAGCTTCTCGTCGCCCATCGAGGTCAGGAAATATTGCGGGTAGCCCGAGCCGTCGATGTCGGCTTCCGCGATCCCCATGCCGAAGATCGAAACATGCCGCCAGCCGTCGGCGCGGGTGAAGGGGCGGGGCGTCTTGCCCGGCTCGACCCGCCAGAGCTGCTCCTCGCCGCCGCGGTAATATTGCCGGTCGTTGGAGACCCGCAGCGACGGCGCGCCCGACTTGTTCCAGTCCGTGAACAGCATCGAGAGCGCGCAGAAGCCGGGCGCGAGGGCCGTGCGGACCGAATAGTCGGGCTTGTCGCCGGGCTGCGGGCGATAGAGCGAGTTCTCCTCGCAGGTGCCCCAGGGCGAACCCGGCGCGCTTCGGTC
>NZ_JBKQOT010000578.1:0-2758 GCF_052145395.1 Roseiarcus sp. | reverse complement strand
CTTCGCCGACGTCCTGCGGCTCATCGCTGAACTGCGACCGCGGCATTGTCAGACTAAATTCTATACTGCCGGCTGGCGCTTCGGAGTGCGGTAGAACCCCACTGTTTTTGCTCACGAATCGCCAACGAGTTCGGCGAGATTCGACGCCGAAAATGGCCTATACCAATTTGCCTTGAAAGTGCCTCCGGTTTGGCCGACCCCGTACCAATCTTGCACACGCTTATGGCGAACCCCTTCATGCACAAGCGCTACGCACCCGATGCCGTGGTGACCTGTGTCGATCAAGTCAACCACGAGCGCACGGTGGTCGAGGATCCGGTGGCAATGAGCCAGATACAGCTAGCCGATGTGGTGATCCTAACCAAAGGAGACCTTGCTACAGCTGAGCAACGGCGGGCGCGCCGAGAATTCCGTGCGCGCGGCGAACGCCCAAGCCCAGCTGATTGAGGTCACGCTCGGCCGGGCCGACGCCGCCGCCATCTTCCTCCGCGGGCTGTTCGAGGCCGGGCGCTCGCTGTTGGGCGTGAGCGGGTGGCTGCGGACCGATGGGCCGATCGCGCGAGCGAGCGGTGGGTCTTTCGTGGCGGCGCATTGCGGCCCCGCACCCGCCACCCACGTGATCCGCACCGAGCGGCCCGTCGATATGGCTGGCCTCGGCGTGTTTCTCAATCGCGTGACGAACTCAATGCGCGGGCGCCTGCTGCGCATCAAGGGCGTGGCGAACGTCAAATCGCGTCCACGCCAGGCGTCGCAAATGCAAGGCCCGCTCGTGGTGCACGCCGTGAGGGACAAGTTCTACCCCCTTCAATGGCTGCACGCGTGGCCCGACGCGGACCAAAGCACGCGCTTGGTCTTCATCGGGCGCGACTTGGACGGCGCCGAGCTGGACCGCCTGTTCGAGCAACTATGTCTCTGACGAAGGCGAGGATGAATGAACCGAATTCTGGAAGATCTGCGCATCGTCGAGGGCTCCGCCTTCGTGGCGGCGCCGTTCGCGGGAATGACGCTCGCCCAGCTCGGAGCGGACGTTATCCGTTTCGACCCGATCCGCGGCGGGCTCGACGCCCATCGCTGGCCGGTCGATAAGCAAGGCAAGAGCCTTTATTGGGTTGGTCTCAACAAGGGCAAGCGGTCGATCGCGGTCGACACGCGCAAGCCGGAAGGGCAGGAGATCGTTACGGCCCTGATCACGGCGCCTGGTCCGGGGAACGGCATTTTCCTTACCAATTTTCCCGCCTCCGGCTGGCTCGGCTACGAGGCGCTGAAGAAGCGCCGAGACGACTTGATCATGCTCAATTTGTTCGGCAGTCCGGACGGCAGCTCGGCGGTCGACTACACAGTGAATTGCGCGGTCGGCATTCCGTTCTCCACCGGCCCCGCCCACAGCGACGCAACGCATCCTGTCAACCATGCGCTGCCGGCATGGGACGCCATCACCGGGGTCACGTCCGCGCTCGGAATCGTCACCGCCGAGCGTCACCGCCGGCTGACCGGCGAGGGTCAGTTGATCAAGATCGCGCTGTCCGACGTGGCGATGGCGATGGTCGGCAATCTCGGCTACATCGCCGAAGCCGAGCTGATGCACGAAGACCGCCCGGCCTTCGGCAACTATCTCTACGGCGCCTATGGTCGCGACTTCGAGACTAAGGATCACAGGCTCGTTTACATCGTCGCGATCACGGATCGGATGTGGACCGAGCTCGGCAGCGTCACCGGCCTCGCTGAGCGGTTCGCGATGATCGAGCCTCTTCTCGGCGTCAATCTCATGGATGAAGGCGACCGGTTTCGCGCGCGTGACGTCATCTCCTCTGTGCTGGAGACTTGGGTTTCGGCGCGCACGCTCGACGAGATCAAGCGGTCCTTCGCCGGTTCGGGCGTATGCTGGGGTCCCTACCAGACCTTTCGCCAGATGTTGCGCGAGGATCCGCGCTGCTCGACCGCCAACCCGATCTTTCGCGAGATCGATCAGCCCGGCATCGGGCGCTACCTCGTTCCCGGCTTGCCGCTCGAATTCGGGCACGCCCCGCGCGAGACGCCGGTACGCGCGCCGATTCTCGGCGAGCACACCGACGAGGTGCTGGCTGGGGTTCTGGGTCTCGGCGACTGTCAGATTGGCAAGCTGCGCGACGCCAAGATCGTAGCCGGCCCTGTCGAGTTGTGAGGAGACGAAGCTGAGCGGGACCCCCAAACCCTTCGCCGAATGGATCGGACGCACGGAGCGCATCGAGGACGAGATCTCGCTGGCGCCGGCGCAGGCGATGCTGGCCACGCTTGATGACGGCGAGTCGCGGCTCGGGCCCGGCGATCGGCTGCCGCCGCTGTGGCACTGGCTCTACTTCCTGCCGCGCGCGCCCATGTCGCGGATCGGCGTGGACGGACACCCGCAGCGCGGCGGCTTCATGCCGCCGGTCGAGTTGCCGCGCCGGATGTTCGCCGGCGGGCGGCTCAATTTCCGTCACCGGCTGGTGATCGGCAAGCCGGCGAGCCGCACCGGGACGGTGCACGATATTTCGCAAAAGCAGGGCGCGCGCGGCGCCCTGGTGTTCGTTACCGTCGAATACCAGGTCGAGCAGGACGGCAGGGTGTGCGTCGAGGAGGTTCAGGACATCGTCTATCGCGAGCCGGGCGCCCGAATTGCGGCGCCGACCCTGGTCGAATGGCCTGAGCCGCCGGAGGGCGCCTGGACCCGCGCCGTCACGCCGAGCCCGGTCCTGCTGTTTCGCTTTTCGGCGCTCACCTTCAACGCCCATCGCATCCA
>NZ_JBKQOT010000577.1:0-4114 GCF_052145395.1 Roseiarcus sp. | reverse complement strand
GCCCGAAGCCGGTCGAGCAGCCGGTGATGAGCCAGACGGGTTTGTCGTGAGAAGACTCGGCCATGGCGACCTCGTAAGAAGTCTCTGGGGGGGGGAATGCGCTATTCTGGCATGCCAGCGCCGGGGTGCGCAATCCTGCGGCTTCGAATGTCGCTGCACCACCGTGTTCAAATTCGGCAAAAAACATCCCCGCCTGGGACGATCGGGCGATTCCGCGCCGCCGCCCCGATTTGACACGGCGGCCTCGCCTCTCCATATCCCGCGCCCGACACCGACACGCGGCCCGCTCGGCTGGGGCCCGCCGAAGGACGAAGTATGAAAGTCGTGATCGTCGAATCGCCCGCCAAGGCGAAGACCATCAACAAGTATCTGGGCAAGGATTACGGGGTCTACGCCTCCTATGGTCACGTGCGTGACCTCGCGGCCAAGGACGGCTCGGTCGATCCGGACGACGATTTCGCCATGCGCTGGGAGGTCGACGCCAAGTCCGCCAAAAGGCTCAGTGATATCGGCGTCGCCGTCAAAGACGCCGAGCGGGTGATCCTGGCGACCGACCCCGACCGCGAGGGCGAGGCTATCTCCTGGCACGTCCACGAGATTCTCAAGAACAAGAAACTGCTCAAGGACAAGCGCGTCGACCGGGTGGTGTTCAACGCCGTCACCAAGGATGCGGTGCAGGAAGCGATGCGCCATCCGCGCGAGATCGACGAGGCGCTCGTCGACGCCTATCGGGCGCGCCGCGCGCTCGACTACCTCGTCGGCTTCACCCTCTCGCCGGTGCTGTGGCGCAAGCTCCCCGGCGCGCGCTCGGCCGGCAGAGTCCAGTCCGTCGCCCTGCGTCTCGTGTGCGACCGCGAGGTCGAGATCGAACGCTTCGTGGCGCGCGAATACTGGTCGATCGTCGCTCACCTCAAGACCGAGGCCGGCGCGCCGTTCATGGCCCGCCTCGTCGGCGCGGAAGGCAAGAAGATCAGCCGCCTCGACATCGGTTCGGGCGACGAGGCCAGGGCGTTCGAGGCGGCTCTCGAAAACGCCAGGTTCTCGGTGGCGTCGATCGAATCGAAGCCGGTCAAGCGCCATCCCTACCCGCCCTTCACCACCTCGACCCTGCAGCAGGAAGCCTCGCGCAAGCTCGGCCTCGCTCCCGCTCGCACCATGCAGATCGCCCAGCGGCTTTACGAGGGCGTGGACGTCGGGGACGGGCCGGTCGGCCTCATCACCTACATGCGCACCGATGGCGTCGACCTCGCGCCCGAGGCGGTGACGGCGGCGCGCCGGGTGATCGGCAAGGATTTTGGCGACGCCTACGTCCCCGACGCGCCGCGCAAATACACCGCCAAGGCCAAGAACGCGCAGGAGGCGCACGAGGCGATCCGCCCGACCGACATGACCCGCCGGCCGCGCGATGTCGCCCGCCACCTCGAGCCCGAACAGGCGAAGCTCTACGAGCTAATCTGGACCCGGACGATCGCCTGCCAGATGGAAAGCGCCGAGCTCGAACGCACGACCGTCGATATTCTGGCCGAGGCGGGCGCGCGAAAACTCGACTTCCGCGCAACCGGCCAGGTCATCCGCTTCCCTGGCTTCCTCGCGCTCTATCAGGAAGGCCGCGACGACGAAGAGGACGAGGACTCCGCCCGCCTGCCGCCAATGCGCGACGGCGAGAAGCTCAAGAAAGAGCGGATCGAGGCCTCCCAGCACTTCACCGAGCCGCCGCCGCGCTACACCGAAGCGACGCTGGTCAAGCGGATGGAGGAGCTCGGCATCGGCCGCCCCTCGACCTACGCCTCGACGCTCGCGACCTTACGCGACCGCGACTATGTGCGGCTGGAGAAGAAGCGCCTCATTCCTGAGGACAAGGGCCGGCTGGTCACGGCCTTTCTCGAATCCTTCTTCCCGAAATACGTCGAGTACGACTTCACCGCCGGGCTCGAGGAGCAACTCGACCTGGTGTCGAACCACGAGATGGACTGGAAGGAGCTGCTGCGCGCCTTCTGGAAGGATTTCTCCGGGGCTGTGGACGAGACCAAGGACCTCCGCACCGGACAGATTCTCGACAGCCTCAACGCGCTCCTGGGGCCGCATATCTTTCCCGACCGGGGCGACGGCGTCGATCCGCGCCTCTGCCCGGTCTGCGGCAAGGGGCAATTGTCGCTGAAGCTCGGCAAGTTCGGCGCCTTCATCGGCTGCTCGAACTATCCCGAATGCAAGTTCACCCGCGTGTTGTCGCCGACCGGCGCCGAAAGCGCCGAGGGCGACCGGCCGGGCGTCAGCGTGCTGGGTCAGGATCCGGAGACGGGCGACGAGATCACCCTGCGCAACGGCCGCTTTGGCGAATACGTGCAGCAGGGCGAGGGCGAGAAACCGAAGCGCTCGTCACTGCCGCGCGGCTTGAAGCCGGAAGACGTGACGGTGGAGAAGGCGCTCGCGCTCCTGTCCCTGCCGCGCGAGGTCGCGCGCCATCCGACGAGCGGCGAGCCGATCCTGGCCGGCATCGGCCGCTACGGCTCCTATGTCCAGCACGGCAAGACCTACGCCAATCTCGGACGCGACGACGACGTGCTGGAGATCGGACCCAACCGGGCGATCGACCTCATCGTCGCCAAGGCGAGCGGCGCGGGCGGATCGCGCTTCGGCGGCGGGGCGGGACGCGTGCTCGGCGACCACCCCGACGGGGGTCCGGTCAGCGTCAAGCAGGGCCGCTTCGGCGCCTACGTCAATCACGGCAAGATCAACGCAACGCTGCCGAAGGGGACGGACGCGGCGAGCCTGACGCTCGAGGGGGCGATCGCGCTGCTCAAGGCGAAGGCCGAGGGCGGCGGCTTCTCCGGCCGGCTCGTCGGCGATCATCCGGACGGCGGGCCGGTGACGGTGCGCGACGGCCGCTTCGGCCCGTACGTCAACTGGGGCAAAGTCAACGCGACCATCCCGAAGTCGATCGCGCCGGATGCGATTTCGCTCGGTGAGGCGCTGGAGTTGCTGGCCGAGCGCGAGGGCAAGCCTGCCCCGACCGCGCGCAAGGCGCCGGCGAAAGCCGCCCCGGCCAAGGTCGAAACGAAACCGCCGGCGAAGGCGACCGCCGCAAAGCCGGCGACGACGACCAAAGCCGCGCCCGGCAAGGCGAAGGCGGCGGCGGCGAAGAAGCCGGCGAGCAAAGCGCCCGCCAACAAAGCCGCGGGCGCGAAGAAATAGGGCGTTTTTAGCCACGCGCGACGAGCGCAGTGGCGCGATCAGCGATCGCGCCGACAATCACGCCGGCCTGTG
Organism: Roseiarcus sp.; assembly: GCF_052145395.1. Lineage (NCBI taxonomy): Bacteria > Pseudomonadati > Pseudomonadota > Alphaproteobacteria > Hyphomicrobiales > Roseiarcaceae > Roseiarcus > Roseiarcus sp. The sequence continues at coordinate 850 of NZ_JBKQOT010000577.1, read as the reverse complement.
GCAGACGGCCTCGATGTTGTTGCCGTCGGGGTCGAGTACGAAGGAGCCGTAGTAGTTCGCGTGGTAACGCGGCCTCAGGCCCGGCGCGCCGTTGTCCCTTCCGCCGGCGGCGAGCGCCGCCTCATAGAAGGCGTCCACCTCGGCGCGCGTGTCGGCCGCGAAGCAGACGTGCGTCCCGCCCTTCGGCCTGGCGCCGGTTCCGATCCAGAAGAACGGCTTGCCGGAAGCGCCAAAGCCCGCATGGGCGTCGGCCCCCGTCTCTTCTGCAGTGACCGCCATGATGACGGAAAGCCCCAGCGGCTTCAGGGCCGCCTCGTAGAACGCCGTCGAGCGCGCAAAGTCGGCAACTGCAATCCCGATATGGTCGAGCATGGCTCCGCTCCTTGGTTTCCGCAAGCGGCGCCACCTTGACCGTCGCGACCCGATTCGCCCGGAATTTGCGCCGCAAGCAATTGAAAAGATTGAATTCGCGCCCGGATTTGCTTTGGCGTCGGAAACCGCGAACTCACCCGGCGTCCGCCGCGGGAGCAGGGTTCCGCTTCTCGCCGGCCCTACGGATAGACTCGTAACCTTTACTTCAAATCCGCCGCGAGCGACTTGCGCGTGGCGTCGGAGACGGTGATCTCCGCCTTGTAGTACGGATGGTCGATTCCGACCCGGATCGGCGCGCCGGACTTGGCCGCCGCGACCATACCCGGCGTCAGCTCGAAGCGCAGGAAATGCACCGCGGAGGTCTTGCTCCCGGTCGTCCGGTCGAGGTCCTCGTTGGCGAACGGCGCCACCCGGGCGAAATCGGCGACCTGTACATAGGTGCAGGCCTCCACGCCGACGAGCCGGGCGAGTTCGACCT
>NZ_JBKQOT010000576.1:0-2570 GCF_052145395.1 Roseiarcus sp. | reverse complement strand
GTTGGCCCGCCTCCGTCGTCGCGATGGACACCGCGAACGGGAAAATCTTGAACAATGTCGGCGCCTGCGGCGATGCCGACGACATCTTCTATGACAGCGCGCGCAAACGCCTTTATGTGAGCTGCGGTGACGGGCATGTCGCGATTTTCGACGCAGCGCCGGACCTGACCGAAACTTCGAGGATTTCCACGCGCAAGGGCGCTCGGACATCCCTCTTCGCCCCGGAACTAGACAGACTTTTCGTCGCGGTCCCAATGTCGGGCAATCGGCTCGCCGAAATATGGGTCTATGCACCGAAATGAGTGGTTGCCTTGACGCTCGACAGGGGCCCTCGACGACATCACCGGCCAAACCCAGAACGCCACGCCGACAAACGCGATGAAGCGCCGCTCAACACTTCGCCACAGCGGTCGAACGTGCCAAGATGCACGCGCTGCAAGCCGACGCATTACGTACCGGTCCTGCTGCCCCTTGCCCTGCTCGACTCGCAGCGTCATGCGCTGGCTGTCGATGTCGGACACCTTCAGGTTGGCGACCTCGGACACCCTGAGGCCCGCGTGCGTCAGCGACGCTGAGCGCAGCCTTGTACTTGAGGCCCGGCGCGGCCTGGAGGAGCCGCGCCACCTCCTCCGGGCTCAGCACGACCGGCGCCCTTCGCGGCTCGTTCACGACCCTCAGAGGACGAACGAGGTCGGGCCGTTCGAGCGTCATGCTGAAGAAGAACCGCAACGCGGCGATGGCGGAATTGATGGTCGACGCGCTGATCTGTCGCTGGGCCATGTGCAGTTGAAAGCGGCGAAGATCCTCGCTCGTGGCCGTATCCGGAGAACGGCCGAGGAACTCCGTGAAGGTCCTCACGTGCCGGACGTAGTCCTTCTGAACCTTCTCCTTGAACCGCCGCGCCGTCATGTCCTCGATCATGCGCTGCCGCAACAGGCTGATGGAATTGTCGGACATCGAATGCTCCTGTCTCGCATGGGGTTGAAACCTACGATCTTGAGACAGGGCCGAGTCTTCCCGTTGTCCTTACCGTACACCCTCTCCGTTCGCTCGCCGCCCCTACCGCGCGAGCGGTTTAGATACTATGGGGCGCGCGGCGAGACGATCCCGCCTTCGTCGCGGCAACCACGATGGAGCGCCCCTATGCCAAAGCAGAACGACTTGAGCAGATGCCTCGTTGCGCTTGAGCAAGACGCGACTTTGATCGCCGTGGTAGAGATGGGCCAGTCGAGTTGGCTGGTCGCGGGCATCGTGCCCGGACTCGATCGCTATCCCTTGAAGAAGCTCGGCGCGGACCGCGATGCGCTCCTGCAGCTTCTGCATCGTTGGCGCAATGAAGCGGCGCAGGCCGGGCGCACAATCGAACGGATCGCCGTCGCCTTCGAGGCGGGCCGCGACGGCTTCTGGCTGGCGCGCTGGCTGCGCGCTCAGTCAATCGAAGCTTACGTAATCCATCCCTCGAGCGTCCCGGTGTCGCGCGAGCACCGCCGGGCGAAAACGGATCGGCTCGACACTGAGCTGCTCAAACGCGCCTTTCTCGGTTGGCTGCGCGGCGAACCGAAGCACTGCAGCATGGCGGCGATTCCCACGCTCGAGGAGGAGGATGCGCGACGTCCGGGCCGCGAGCGTGAGGTCCTGGTCGGGGAGCGCACCCGCATCGTCAACCGCCTGAAGGCCAATCTCGCCCGTCTCGGCATTCGCGGCTTCCGACCCAATCTCGCTCGGGCGCAGAGCCAGTTGGAAGCCTTACGTACGCCGGAAGGCCTGGCGATACCTACGAACACGCTGGCCGAGATGCGCCGCGATAAGGACCGCCTGCAGTTCGTCAAACGCCAGATCAAGGAGATCGAGAAAACCCGCGCCGAACGCCTGGCGAAAGCGCCGAGCGAGCAACGCCATGCGATGGTGCGGCAGCTCATGAGGGTGGTCGGCGTCGGCGTTGAGACCGCGGATACGCTCGTCCAGGAGGTGTTCTCCCGCGAAATACGGGACCGTAAGGCCCTCGCGCGCTATGCCGGCCTGACCGGAGCTCCAGACGAGAGCGGCCAAAAGCGACGCGAGCGAGGACTTGCCAAAGCTGGCAACGCCCGCGTGCGCCGCGGGATGATAGAACTCGCCTGGGGTCACCTGACGCATCAGAAGGGCAGCCCGCTGACCGCGTGGTTTTGGAGGCGAACGGCGGATGCCCGAGGCGGGACGCGCAAGACGATGATCGTTGCGCTCGCTCGCAAGCTCCTCGTCGTTTTGTGGCGGTTCGCAACGACCGGCGAGACGCCGGCAGGTCTGCGGCTTCGCCCGGCGGCGTAAACGCCATTGAGTTGCTGCAGCCGAGCGTCAGGTTGACGCTCGGCTGCAGATGACGGACCGAGGCAGCGGCACCCCGATATTGGACTATGGCCTTCGCGCCGCGGTTTAGACCGAACTTCCGGTGTTTGTGAGCGCATGTCATTGACGTGACTCGACGGGCGCATCGCGTTCTGCCTACGCGGCGATTTTGAGGCCGAGGAGATCGAAGGCGCGGGCTTGGATGGGGGTCGGTCTCGACAGGATTGTGGTGGGGCGGGCGTCAC
>NZ_JBKQOT010000575.1:0-5552 GCF_052145395.1 Roseiarcus sp. | reverse complement strand
CTCCTGCTCCACGCCGGGCATGAAGCCGGGAACGTCGACGAGCGTGACGAGCGGAACGTTGAAGCAGTTGCAGAAGCGGATGAAGCGCGCGCCCTTGTCGGCTGCGTCCATGTCGAGCGCCCCGGCGCGGACCGCCGGCTGGTTGGCGATGACGCCGACCACCATGCCCTCGATCCTTCCAAAGCCGACGATCAGATTCTCGGCGAAGGACCGGTGCACCTCGAGGAATTCGTCGGGGTCGACGATATGCTCGATGATGCCGCGCACGTCCATCGGCATTTGCGAATCGTCCGGGATGAGGGCGTAGATGGCCTCGTCCCCGGCGAGCGAGATGTCCGCGGTCGGAAGGTGCGGGGGGTCCTCGGAGTTGTTCTCGGGCAGATAGGAAAGCAGCTTCTGGACGATGCGGATCGCCTCGGCATCGTCCTCGGCGAGAAAATGCACATTGCCGGAAACCGAGGCGTGCATGTCGGCGCTGCCGACCTCCTCCATGGTCACCGCCCGGCCAGTCACCGCCTTGATCACTTCCGGCCCAGTGATGAACATGTAGGCGTTCTTCCGGGTCATGACGACGAAGTCCATGAGCGCGGGCGAATAGGACGCGCCGCCCGCGCAGGGTCCGCAGACCACGGCGATCTGCGGAACGACGCCGGACAAAAGCACGTTCATGTAGAAGACGTCGCCGTAGCCGGAGAGCGCGTCGACGCCTTCCTGGATGCGGGCGCCGGCAGAATCCTTGAAGGCGACGATCGGCGCGCCGAGCTTGGCGGCCTGCTGCATCAGCGCCACGATCTTCTTGGCGTGCATCTTGCCGAGCGAACCGCCGACAACGGTGAAATCCTGGCTGAACGCCGCGACCACCCGGCCGCCGACATAGCCCGTGCCGACGACGACGCCGTCGGCGGGCAGCACCTTGTTCTCCATCCCGAAGAAGCGCCCGGAATGACGCACATGGGCGCCGAGTTCCTGAAACGTGTCCTCCTGGAAGAGCGCGTCGAGCCGGTCCCGCGCCGTCATCAAGCCCTTTTTGCGCCGCTCGGCGAGCTTGTCCGCGCCGCCTCCGACCAGGACCGCCTCGTGGCGCCGGCGGAGATCTTCGAGTTGTTCCAAAGGTAGCGTCATCTCGTCACCCTTCGCCCGGCAGTTGTCGATCGTCGCGAGGGAACACTGCGGCCAGATGCGCCGCTCCGCTCCGGCTGCCCTGAGCCGCAGCGATCAGGCGTTCCCAGCGCGCCCGGGCTCTCGTCCCCCTCGGATACCAGGAACGAACTAACATGTTCGCCCCGAAAAGATACAGATGTTCATAGCCACTTTCCCTCTTGGGCGTCCGAGCCTTTGGTCTTAGCGCGGCGACCGCGATCGCCAGCCGCCATCATCGTAGCGCGTCGCGGGGTCCGGGGCCGATGCGGTCAATCATCGCGGCGGGCTTCGGCGCCCCGCCGCTCGTCGTTTGCCGTCAAGGCGCCCGGAAACGGGCGTGGAGCGATAGTTTCGGCCGCGATCGCGCGCCGCGACAAGGGCCGCCTTTCGTCCCGACCGCGACGATAAGTCGCGGCGCCCGCTGCAGTCTCCGGCCGCCGGATCCGGCCGCGATCCGTGCGGGCGGCCCACGCAACGTCGCGCACTCGTTCTCGCCCTGCAACGGGCGGCGGCGTCATCAAATCGGATCATACCGCAGGGCGCCGCAATCTGCCACATTGAGGGTTGTCGCTTGGCGGTGGACACTCGCTGCTCGAAGGGCCTCGGAGACGTTCCGAACGCCCGCCCTGAAGGGCGCCCCGGATCAGTGTCGTCGGTCCGGGTCCGCCCGCGATCGGGTCGGGCGGGAGGTCGGGTCGTCAACGGAGTTTCGCGACCGCAGCCTTAAGCGGGTCCCATCAGGGCATGCAAAGACGGGTGGGGGCGCGTGTGAAGACCAGGGAGATTGTTGTGGACTACGAACTGAACACACCCGCCGCAAATGCCGCCGCCGTTAATGCGCCGGGCGGTGTGGCCAACGGACGCCTTCTGGCCTGGGTGAACCAGATGCGGCATCTGTGCAAGCCCAAGAACGTCCATTGGGTCGACGGCACGGTCGAGGAAAACGACGCGCTGTGCGAGCAAATGGTCAAGTCGGGCACCTTCATCCGCCTCAATCAGCAGAAACGCCCGAACTCCTACCTCGCACGCTCGCACCCCTCCGACGTGGCGCGGGTCGAGGAAAGAACGTACATCTGCTCGACCAACAAGGTCGACGCCGGCCCCACCAACAACTGGGCGCCGCCGACGGAGATGCGCGCTACGTTGCTTGGGCTTTTCAACGGCTCCATGCGCGGCCGCACCATGTACGTCATCCCGTTCAGTATGGGGCCGCTCGGATCGCCGATCGCCAAGATCGGCGTGCAGATCACCGACAGCCCCTATGTCGTCGTCAATATGAGGATCATGACGCGTATGGGCCGCGCCGTGCTCGACGTGCTCGGCGACGGCGACTTCGTCCCCTGCATGCACTCGGTCGGCGCGCCTCTGGCCCCGGGACAAAACGACGTGCCCTGGCCCTGCGAAGGCGACATCAGCCGCAAGTACATCGTGCACTTCCCGGAGACCTACGAGATCTGGTCCTACGGTTCGGGCTACGGCGGCAACGCGCTGCTCGGCAAGAAGTGTCTCGCCCTGCGCATCGCCTCCGTGATCGCCCGCGACGAAGGCTGGCTCGCCGAGCACATGCTGATCACGGGCATCCACTCGCCGACGGGCGAGAAGACCTATCTCGCCGCTGCGTTCCCGAGCGCCTGCGGCAAGACGAACCTCGCCATGCTGGTGCCGCCGAAAGAGATGGAAGGCTGGAAGGTCACCACGGTCGGCGACGACATCGCGTGGATCAAGAAGGACGAGCTTGGGGTGTTGCGCGCGATCAATCCCGAGGCCGGGTTCTTTGGCGTGGCGCCGGGGACGAACGATGAGTCGAACCCCAACGCCATGGCGAGCTGTACCAAGAACTCCATCTTCACCAACACGGCGCTGACCGATGACGGCGACATCTGGTGGGAGGGGATGACGGAGAAGCCGCCAGCTCATCTGATCGACTGGACCGGCAAGGACTGGACTCCCGGGTGCGGCCGTCCCGCGGCGCATCCGAATTCACGCTTCACCGCGCCGGCCTCTCAGTGCCCGTCGATCGACCCGGACTGGGAGAATCCGGCCGGGGTGCCGATCAGCGGCTTCCTGTTCGGAGGCCGGATGCGCAAGAACATGCCGCTCGTCTTCCAGGCGTTCAACTGGTCGCACGGCGTTTATCTCGCGGCCACGATGGGCTCTGAGGCGACGGCGGCGGCGATCGGCGTGACCGCGACGCGGCGCGACCCCATGGCCATGCTGCCGTTCTGCGGCTACAACATGGCCGACTACTTCAACCACTGGCTGAATGTGGGACGGCAGGTCGCCAACCCGCCGCGCATCTTCCGCGTCAACTGGTTCCGCCGCGACGACGACGGCAACTTCCTGTGGCCCGGCTTCGGCCAGAACATGCGCGTCTTGAAGTGGATCGTCGACCGCCTGCACGGGCGCGGCTACGCGGTGGAGAGCCCGATCGGCTGGATGCCCCGGTACGAGGACATCGACTGGCGCGGCCTTAACTACGACCGCAAGACGTTCCACGACCTCATGGCGGTCAGCAGGGAGGAGGGCGCGGAGGAGGCGCATTCGCACGAGGAGTTGTTTGACCGCTTCTTCGACCGGATTCCCAAGGAGTTCATCTACGAGCGCGAGCTCCTGCGTTCGCGTCTGTGGCGCTCGCCGCAGCGCTGGGAGCTCGCGCGCGAGGGTATCCAAGACCTCGAGGGCGTAGTCTTGGGTTGATCTGGGTCAGCCGGCCCCTGGCGCCGGTCTGAGAAGCGCGCGCGTCCCGGTTGACGTGAAGGACCGCGAGCCGGAGACGGCTCGCGGTCCTCGCGTTTCGGAGCGTCGTCCCCACGCCGGCTGGCGCCAGCCTTCGTGGAGCAGCCCCGCTCACCGCCCATGGCGGAGCGTTCGGTGAAGCTCTTCGTAGAGGGGCGCAAGACGGCGATACATGCGCTTGTAGACCCGGCTGTAGACCTCTTCGTACAGCGCGCCGTGGGCGGGATCGGGCTCGAACGTCTGGCCCAGACGCGTCATCTCGCCGACCGCCGCGGCATAATCGCGGTGCAAGCCGAGCCCCACCGCGCCGACGATGGCGGCGCCGAGCCCCGACGTCTCGAACGTGTGCGGCCGCGCGGCCGGCCGGTTGAAGATGTCGGCGGTCGCCTGCATCGCCGCGGCCGACTGCGAGCCGCCGCCGGACACGCGAAGGCTCGTCACCGGAACGCGCGTCCGAGCCGCGATGCGCTCTGAGCCTTCGCGCAGCGCGTAGGCGAGCCCCTCGAGAATGGCGCGAAAGAGATGCGCGCGCGTATGCGCGTCGGTGAAGCCGATCACCGCGCCGCGCGCCTCCGGGCCGGGGGTGCGCACGCCGGGGGTCCAATAGGGCTGCAGCATCAGGCCGTCGCTTCCTGGCGGCGCATTTTGGACGAGCCGATCGAACAGCGCCTCCGGCGAAACGCCTTCGAGCGGAGCGGCCGCGATTTCCGGGTGACCGAATTGCTCCTTTAACCAGTTCACCATCCAGAAGCCGCGAAAGATCTGCACCTCCGCGATGAACTTGCCCGGCAGCGCGGCCGGATAGGGCGGGATGAAGGGCGTCGCCTCGAAATAGCGAGACATCGTTACGTTGATCGTCGCCGTCGTCCCGTAGGAGATCGCGCCGACCTCGGGCGAGATCGCGCCGGCGCCGAGGACCTCGCAGGCCTTGTCCGCAGCGCCGGCGACGACCGGCAGTCCTGCGGGCAGTCCGGTCGCCTCCGCGGCGTCGCGGGTCAGCGAGCCGAGAATGGAGCCGACCGGGACGAGGTCCGGCATCATGTCGCGCGTCGCGGCGAGGGCGCGCCATTTCCAGTCCCATCCCCGCGCCCAGTCGTGGCGCTTGAAATCGAACGGCAGGTAGCCGACCTGCGAGCCGACCGAATCGGCGAAGCGCCCCGTCAGCCGGTAATTGAGCCAACCGGAAACGAGCAAGACCTTGTGCGTGCGCTGAAGTCGTTCCGGCTCGTGCTCCGCGATCCAGTTGAGCTCCGATTCCCTGGCGAGATGGTCGATCGTCCCGCCGACCCGCGCCGCCATGAACGCGGCGCGCCACCAGAGCGGGATCGGCGGCGTGCGGTGCGCGCGCCGCTGATCGAGCCAGATGATGAAAGGACGCAGCGGCTGGCCCTTGTCGTCGACGAGCGTCAGCGAGCCGCGCTGCGCCGTCACCACGACGCCTTTGGCGCGCGCGATCAGGTCGGGGACTTCCGCCGAGAGCCTTCGTGAGACCGCGGCGCTCGCCTGCCAGAACGCCTCGGCGTCGTGCTCGAGCCATCCGTCCTCAGCCGACACATAGCCGTCAAGCGTCTGCTGGCGCTTGGCGACGATGTTTCCCTTAAGGTCGATGAGCAGCGCCCGGACGCACTGCGTGCCGCAGTCGATGGCGAGCATGAGCTCGTCCGCGGACGCGCCAT
>NZ_JBKQOT010000574.1:0-3584 GCF_052145395.1 Roseiarcus sp. | reverse complement strand
TGTTCAAGGTCAAGCGCGGCCAGTCCGAGCAGTACCTGAAGGACGAGCGGGCGCTCGACGACTATCTGATCGAGACGGGCCTCGAGGGCGCGTCGGTCAGGCTCGCGAGCGGCGAGGTGCGCGCCGGAGCGGACCTGCACGCGCTGGTCGAAGAGGCGCGCGCCATGCGGCGCCTGCTGACCGGCCTTCATTCGCGCTACAATCGCGCCGCGGTCGAGCAGGCGGCGCTCGCCGGCGCGCTGAGGCCGCTGAGCTCCGCCGACGATCCCGAAGGCGCCGCCCGCGCTGACGTGCTCGCCGAGCGGATGAACGCGATCGCGGAAGAAACGGAGCGCGGCTGGACCGGCCGGGTCGACTCCAACGGCTATGTGCTGACCCGCGAGGTGCGCGGCGTGCGGCAGGCGGCGATCCTCGACGCGGGCCTGATCGCCTCGGCCGACGCCCGCCGGCTCGCCGAGCATGCGCGGCCATTGGCGGAGGCCTTCGCCGAGCCCGCGACCTTCGTCCGCCGCGGCGAGGAGACGTCCGTCTCCGGCCCGTCCGGCCTCCTCGAGGCCGTCAACGCGCAGGGGCGCAAGGGCGTGGCGATCCAGCGCTACAAGGGCCTCGGCGAGATGAACAAGGACCAGCTGTGGGAGACCACCCTCGACCGCGAGGCCCGCTCGCTCTTGCAGGTGAAGATCCGCGAGGTCGACGAGGCCGACGACATCTTCGTCAAGCTGATGGGCGACGTGGTCGAACCGAGGCGGGAGTTCATCCAGGACAACGCGCTGAGCGTGTCGAATCTGGACGTGTGAGCCGTTGGACTTCGGCACGGCGCGCGACCCGCCCGTCTCGACGCCCCGCGGTCGCTCCGTCCCGGACGCCGGCGACTCCTACGCCGCGATCACGCCGGGTCTGCGGAGGCCGATTTCGGTCGCCACCGTGGCCATGTCGATCGGACCGTAGCCGTGGCTGTCGACCCCGACGTCGAGGCTGAGGCCGAGCGGCTGGGCGTCGAACTTGCCGTGAACGTGGCCGTACAGGTGCCACGCGCCGCGCCAGGCGTTCGGCCACTCGCGCAACGGATAATGGCAGAGGAAGATGCGCTGTCCGCCGATGGCGATCTCCCGCATCTCGGCAATGGAGGCGAACCGGCCGGTCGCCTCCATCAGGTCGCGTGGGTCATTGTTGCCGAGAATGACATGGATTTGACCGTTCAGCCTGCCCAGGATTTCGGCAAGCCGGTCGTGATGGTCGTGGCCGACGTCGCCGAGGTGATAGACCTCGTCCTCCGGCTTCACCCGCTCGTTCCATCGCTTGACGAGAAGCTCGTCCATCTCGGCGAGCGTCTTGAATGGCCGCTTCCGTGCTGTCAGGGCGAGGATGTGCCCAAAATGCGTATCCGCCGTGAAATGAACCTTCCGCATCAAACACCGCCTTCGTTGCCTTTATACCTGAACGTTCCCCCGAACGCCGCGCGGCGAAAAGCCGCGCGCCTTTCCTTTTTGCGCCGCTCTCCCGCGCGTGCAGATGGGAGCGAGGGGCGAGCGTATATTTGTTAGCAAGTCCCATGCCGCAAATCTATCAGAGTCGCGACAAGATTCTCGCTCATCACGGCGTCGATGGCCCTGTCGCGCATGGTACGGGTCTCCACGGAACGGCGCGATCGCGGACGGTCCGACGGCGTCCAGGCGCAGCTTTTCGGCGAGGGTGAAGGTCAGATGAGCCCCAGGCGGGACATTGGCGCAGCGCGCCGAGCCTTGCTGATGAAGTCGCTGCGCCTCGCAGCCGCCCTGCTCCTTGTCGCCCAGGCGGCGGGCTGCGCATCCAGTTCCGAGGGCGTCCTCGTCCCTGTCTCCGACTCGCCGCGGGCGGCGGCGCGGGTCGAGATGCTAGTCGCCACCACGCGCCAGCGCAGCCCGGAGCCGGGCGTTTTGTTCAACGGCGAGCGCGCGGAGGCTCTGTCGCTCGAGAACATCGTGGTGTCGATCCCGCCGAACCGCGAAGTGGGCTCGGTCCAATGGCCGCGGCCCGGCGCCGCGGACCCGTCCCGCGATTTCGCGGTGGTCTCCCTGAAGCCGCTCAACCCCGCGGACCTTTCCCACTGGCTCGTGCGACTGGCCCCGAAGAGCGGGAGAGTGCTGGTCTTCGTGCACGGCTACAACACGCGTTTCGAGAGTTCGGTGTTCCATTTCGTGCAGCTTGTCCACGACATGGGGACCGACGCGGCGCCGGTTCTGTTTTCATGGCCGTCGCGGGGCCGTCTTCTCGACTATAATTACGACCGGGAGAGCGCGAACTACTCGCGCAGCGATCTCGCCGGTCTCTTGAGGGCGGTGGCGAGAAGCCCGAACGTCAAGGACATCGTGGTCGTCGCGCACTCCATGGGCGCGTGGCTGACCGTGGAGTCGCTGCGGCAGATCGCGCTCGAGGACGGGCGGGTTCCCGCGAAGATTTCGAACCTGATCCTGGCGTCCCCGGACCTCGATATCGACGTCTTTCGCCGGCAGGTGGCGGAGATGGGAGCGGATCGGCCGCACATCACCATCTTCGTCTCGCGGCACGACCGCGCGCTCGCTCTTGCGAGCTTGATTGCGGGTGGCGTCACTCGCGTTGGCGCGGTCGACCTCACCCGGCCCGAGAACGTCGCCGAGCTCGAGTCCGCCCCCGGCGTCGTCGTTCTCGACCTCTCCGCTCTCCGGACGAGCGACGCGCTGAACCACAGCAAACTCGCGACGAGCCGGCCGTCGTGCGCCTTCTCGGCGACCGGCTGATTGCGGGAGAGCAAATCGGTGATTCCGACATCAACGCGGCCACCGCCGCACAGGCGGTGGGAAACGTCGTGGCCGCGCCGATCGTCCTGTTCACCGGCGGTCTTAGGAACTGAGCGCATGCGCGATCACGGGTTCACATTCGGGCGTCATAAAACGAAAGCGTGCTCGTGATAGATATCGCCGCTCGAGCCGAGAGATCGAAGTATTTTTGCCACGCGACCGATTGATGTGGTTGCGAGAGGCGTTGCGTCGCGCGTTCTTTGACGCTCAACGCGGTTCAGAAGATTGATCGCGGCGCGAGGTTGCCCCCTCTTGCTTAAGCTGCCAAGAGACGGTTACAAGGCGTTGCTTTGAGCGCCAATACTCAACGCAAAAAAGATTTATCGGAGCCGGCCTTGGGCCGGAAACGCGCCATCTTCTCCAAATGGGGGCTGCCATGCCGAAACGAGCCGGAAACGCGGGCGACGCGCCTCGCAGCCAGGTGCAGGTGGATTTGGCCCTCCAGGGTGGGGGGTCGCACGGCGCGTTCACTTGGGGCGTGCTCGACCGGCTCCTCGAAGAGCCCTGGCTGAAGATCGAGGCGATCTCAGGCGCCTCCGCCGGCGCGATGAACGGCGCCGTGCTGGTCAGTGGCTACATGCAGGGCGGCGCGGCGGGCGCGCGGGCGGCTCTCGACGCCTATTGGGGCCGGGTGGCTGAGGCGGCGCGGTTCAGCCCGCTCCAGCGCTCGCCGCTCGACCGCCTGATGAACCGCTGGAGCCTCGACACCTCTCCGGCCTATCTCGCGATGGACCTGATGTCGCGGATGATCTCGCCCTACAGCCTCAA
>NZ_JBKQOT010000573.1:0-33768 GCF_052145395.1 Roseiarcus sp. | reverse complement strand
ATGAAGGCGTTGCGGGTCGAGTACGACGCCTATCTCGTCGAAGTGCGGGGAAGACGTTCAAGCGCGCGGCCCTTCGAAAGTGTCGGGGAGGTTTGAGAATGGGAAGCTGAAACAGGAAATCAGATGGTTACGCCGCAAAAATAAGACGGCTCGCCGTAAAATAAGGCGAGGGGAACGCAACCGAGGGCGACACGATGGCAAACGACCCGCAAGTTCCATGGACCGACGAGCAATGGAGCCGCGTCAATCAGGCGATCCAGGAAGAAGCGCACCGCGCCCGCGTCGCGGCGACTTTCCTGCCGCTCTATGGGCCGCTTCCGCCGGACGCCGATTATGTGCGACAGCAGGAGATCAGCTACCCCGCAGCCCAAGCCATTGTCGGACGCAGCCAACTGAACATTAATGATCGGGACACCATCAGGCTCGCCACGCTGCAGGTGATGGCGCCCGTGCGCAATGCGCAGATGGCCGACCCTGAGTTGTCGAGCGTTCTTGCCCTGTTCCGGCGCGCGGCCAACGTGGTCGCCCGCCTCGAGGACGCAGTCATCTTCAGGGGATTGGCGGCGGGCCCGATAAATCTTGGAGGATCCACGCCGCCAGCCGGGATCGGCGGCCTTCCGGCCATCTGGCAGATCACTGGCGCGTTGCCGGCGCGCGGTCTTTGGACGCTGGGTGCGCGATGGTGGGTCCCGGTTCCGGCGGCGCCGGCCAACCAAAGGGGCCACGCGATCGTGGCCGCGGTGTCCCAAGCGATTGGTCTCCTTGAGCGGAATGGACACTTCGGCCCGTTCGCCGTGACGCTCGGACAGGGCCTGTTTCTTGTGGCGCAGACCCCTGACGTGGGTTCGCTTGTCATGCCGCAGGACCGGATCATGCCGTTCCTCGGCGGCGGTCCGCTGCTGCGCACCTCAACGCTCGACGCGCTCGGAGGAAACAGCGGCGTGGTCGTGGCGCTCGGCGGAGCGCCCGTCGAACTCGTCGTCGCGACGGACATGCACCTTCAGTTTGTCCAGGTGACCACGGACCCGGTCTTCGTCTTCCGTGTGTCCGAGAAGATTGCGCTCCGAATTCGGGAGCCCGAGGCCATCGTCCAACTCTTCATGCAGCTTTGACCGTCGGGGGTCCATCCCGCGCCGCCCGAGACAGGATCGCCGACGACAGCCGCCAACCGCACAGAAACCGCCGACTGTGACCGCCGTCACCGCGCCAGTGGCAAAACGGGAGTTCACCAAATGTCAGATCTCACCATCGTCATTCGCGACTCCGATTTGGGCGCCGCGAGCGCTGAGTTCGGCCTGACGAAGGACGACTTGAAGCTGGTCGACAACAAGGAAGCGAGGGTCGAGATATACGTCGACGGCGTGGCCGTGAAGCCAGAGGTCGCAGAGCAGGATATCAGGCTGACCTTGAAGAATGTCTCGAACGACGAGCTGCTGACCGTTGTCGTGACGACGCTCCAAGGAAAACTCATCCGGGTGCTGAACTATGATCCCAATGCCAATCAGGACGGAGTCGTGGACAAGCCGACCCCTCAAAAGTCCGGTTCTGCCGAACCGGGGTTTCACGGGATCATCAGCAAGTCGACGCACGATATCGTTAAGGCGATCAATAAGCTGAAGCCGTCAGAGAGCGCCCAATAAGGCAGGATTTCGCTCGAAGCCCAAAGAGCCAAGCCATGGCGCGTGATCAACCCCAGCGGCACTGTGACCCATGCCGACGAAAGTGATCGTTCTGGGCGGCGGCGTCGCCGGAATGAGCGCGGCGCACGAGCTGATCGAGCGCGGCTTCGAAGTCGTCGTGCTCGAGCGCGGCGTCATCGCCGGCGGCAAGGCGCGCAGCGTCCCGGTGTCGGACGAGGGTGAACACACGAGCGGACATCAGCTCGCTCCCGGCCGCGCTGGTTCGGTCGGGCATGAGCTCCCGGGCGAGCACGGGTTCCGCTTCTTCCCCGGGTTCTACAAGCACGTTATCGACACCATGCAACGGACGCCGACCTTCGACGGACGCAAGGTTTCCGATCACCTGACGCCGACCACCCGCGTAGGGTTCACCCAATACGGGAAGCCTGCGTTCACTGTCCCGGCGCAGTTTCCGCTTGCGCCCCGCGACGCCGGGACGGTGCTGCGCGACATTCTGCTGGCCTTCTCGCCGATCACCGATCTCACGCCCGACGACCTCGCGCTATTCGGCGCCCGGGTCTGGCAGATCCTCACCTCGTGCAAGCAGCGCCGGATCGCGGAATACGAGAAGACGAGCTGGTGGGAGTTCGTGGCCGCGCAGCAGCGGTCGCTGTCGTATCAGAAGTTCCTGGCCGCGGGCATCACGCGCTCTCTCGTCGCAGCCAAGGCGCGCAAGGCAAGCACACGCACCATCGGCGACGTGTTCGTGCAACTTATGCTCACGCTCCTGAATCCGGGCGCGGGATCGACCGATCGCGTCCTCGACGGACCGACGAACCTCGTTTGGATCGATCCCTGGCTCGCCTATCTCGAATCGCGCGGCGTGCGTTACGTTAGAGACGTGCAGATCGAGGAGATCCTGTGCGAGAAGGGGAGGGTCGCAGGCGTCGTCGTGCGCCAGGATGGAAAGCGCGCGGTCCTCGACGGCGACTGCTATGTGGCGGCGCTCCCGATCGAGCGCATCGCCCCCATGCTGAACCCCCGTCTCGTGGCGGCCGACCCGTCGCTTGCCAGTCTGCGCGCGCTCGCCGCCAATGTGGAGTGGATGAACGGGGTCCAGTTCTACCTTCATCGCGACGTCCCGATCACGCATGGGCACGTCATTCACATCGACACCGAATGGGCGCTCACGAGCATCTCGCAGGCGCAGTTCTGGCCCCAGGCGCCGCGCGAGCTGTTCGGCGACGTGCGCGGCGTGCTTTCGGTCGACGTTTCCGACTGGACGGCTGTGGGATCGAATGGACGTCCTGCGATGCAATGCTCACGCGAGGAGGTCGTGAGTGAGACCTGGACTCAGCTCAGGCGCTCGATCAATGTCGGCGAAGAACAGCTGCGCGACGAGGATCTGCACTCCTGGTTCCTCGACGCGGACATCGACCAGGACCCTGCCCGTCCGGGGTTCCTGTCAAATAAGGAGCCGTTGCTGGTCAACCTCGTCGACACGTGGGCCCTACGGCCCGAGGCGACCACTGCGATTCCCAACCTGTTTCTGGCTTCCGATTACGTGCGCACGCACACGGATCTCGCGACGATGGAGGGCGCCAACGAAGCCGCGCGGCGCGCGGTGAACGGATTGCTCGATTCCGTGAACTTCGTCGGAAGCCGCTGTGAGATTTGGCCGCTTGACGAGCCGGAAATCCTCAAACCATGGCGGCTCTACGACGCGGCTCGCTTCCAGGCCGGCCTCCCCTGGGACGATTCGCTTGTCCAGGTGGCCGCCCAGGCGATCCGCGGCGCTTCTCCGGCGCTCGAGCGGGCACGGCCTATTCTCGAGCAAATCGCCCCGTTCGGCGAAGCCTTCGCCCGCGTGCTCGACCGCGTCGGCGGCGCGTCAGGCGACGTCGAGGATGCGCCTGCCGTCGACTTCGCCTCAAACCCGCGCGCACGCGGCGCGCCCACCCCTCAGGCCACTTCATCTGGCGCCGTCGACGGCGCGCCGGACGTCGACGCCATCCCGGGGCCAGCCGGATTTTTCGAGCGCCTGAAATGGTACCGGGACATGATCGAAGACACGCTCGCGGCGGGCGTTCCGAGCCGGGAGCCGCAGCGCCATCTTTATGGGCTGGTCACGGATTTTCTCGGACGTTCGGGCAAGGGGCTCAGGCCCGCCCTATGCATCGCGACCGCGCGAGCGTTGGGCGGCCGCGCCGAGGACGCGCTGCCGGCCGCAGCCGGCCTCGAAATGCTGCACAATGCGTTTCTCGTGCACGACGACATCGAAGACGGGAGCGACTTTCGACGCAGCGTCGCGACGATGCATCGTCGCGTAGGCGTCCCCATTGCCGTCAATGCCGGAGATTCGATGAATGCGCTCGCCATGCGCCTCTTTCGCCAGACCGCGGAAAGGATCGAACCGACTGCGACGCTGCGCCTCCTTGACGAGGTCGACCACCTCGTCGTAGAGACCCTGGAAGGTCAGGCGATCGAGTTGGGTTGGGTGCGCGACAACGATCAGAGCGTTACGCCGGACGACTACTTTCGGCTCGTTCTCAAGAAGACTGCTTGGTACAGCTTCATTCACCCGTTGCGAATCGGCGCGCTCATCGCCGACGGCGACGATCGCAAGCTCGACCGTTTCAATCGCTTCGGCTACCTTCTCGGGCTGGCGTTCCAGATCACCGACGACGTCCTGAATCTCAATGGGGCCGTCTCGCGCTACGGCAAGGAGATCGACGGAGATCTTTGGGAGGGCAAACGCACGCTCCTGCTGACCCATGCGCTGCGTCACGCCCGCGACCGGGATCGCCAATGGATGATCGGCTTGCTTGCGAGGCCCCGAGAGCGGCGCCTGCCGCGCGAGGTCATGCGACTGCACGACATCATTGCTGGCGGCGGCAGCATCGAGTGGGCGCGGCAAGCGGCGAGCGCGTTCGCGGAAGCTGCGGCGCGCGAGTTCGATACGTCGGCGTTCGCCGGAACGCCCGCGAGTCCTGACCTCGAGTGGCTTCGCGCTTGCGTCGATTTCCTCGTGCGACGGGACATGTAGCGGCAAGGATCGGCGGCGTGCGGCCTGGTCATACTGCGGAGAGCTGGGATGTCGGGGATCAGAGAATGGCTTCGTTCCCACAGCCTATCGGAGTACGCGGATCGCTTCGCCGAGAGCCGGATCGATCTATCTGTCCTGCCGGATCTTACGGACGAGGATCTCAAGGAGCTCGGCGTCCTGCTGGGAGATCGGCGGCGCATTCTGCGTCTCATCGCCGATCTGATCCCCGCGGGTCCACTCGCGGGGATGCCCGCATCACCGCAACGCGAGGAGGCCGAGCGTCGCCAGGTCACAGTGCTGTTCGCCGACCTGGTCGGTTCGACAGCGCTTTCGACCGGCATGGACCCGGAGGACCTGCGGGACGTCTTTTCGGCATATTCGAGATGCGTCGAGGAAACGATGGGCCGTTTTGGCGGAACCGTCGCTCAATATCTGGGGGACGGGGCCGTGGTGTATTTCGGCTATCCACAGGCCCATGAGGATGACGCCGAGCAAGCTGTTCGGGCCGGGCTTGAGCTCACGGCCGCAGTCGCAGGACTCGGGACCCGCGTTCCCCAACAGCTCAGGGTCGGCATCGCCACCGGCGTGGTCGTGGTGGGCAACCTGATCCATTCGGGAGCCGTCGGCGATACTCCGAACCTCGCTGCTCGCCTGCAGAGCATCGCCAAGCCGAACATGGTCGTGATCAGCGACGGCACGCGAAGACTTCTCGGCGACCTGTTCGAGTTCGAGGACCTCGGTTTGTGCGACCTGAAGGGCATCGCCGCGCCCGTACGGGTCTGGAGCGTGGTCCGAACTCGGTCCTCAACGGGGCGCTTCGACGCGCTGCACCCAAGCGGGATGATCGCCCTCGTCGGACGCGAGGAAGAGTACGACCTTCTGCGCCGCCGCTGGTCAAAGGCGAAGGAGGGTGAAGGTCAAGCGATTCTGCTTTCCGGCGAGGCCGGAATCGGAAAATCGCGCTTGACCGCCGCCCTCATGGACCTTCTGGCGACCGAGGCCTACACTCACCTGCGCTATTTCTGCTCTCCGCAGCATACCAATAGCGCGCTCTACCCGGTTATCGCCCACCTGGAACGCGCCGCCGGCTTGACCCGCGACGACGCTCTGCAAGCGAAGCTCGACAAAGTCGACGCCCTCCTTCGGCAGACGTCGACGTCAGCCCAGGACTCGGCGCTCATTGCCGAAATGTTGTCGTTGCCGAACGATGGACGCTATCCAGCGCTCGAACTCGCGCCGAGGCAACGCCGGCAACTGACGATGGACGCGCTCGTGAGGCAGATGGAAGCCCTGTCCAGCCCTTCTCCGGTCCTGATGGTGTTCGAGGACGCGCATTGGGCGGACCCCACGAGCCTGGATTTATTCGGGCGGTTGATAAGCGACATCGCGGCTCATCGCGTGCTGCTCGTCATCACCTTCCGGCCGGAATTCGAGTCGCCCTGGATCGAGCAGTCGCACGTGACCGCTCTCGCCCTCAATCGGCTGGGGCCCCGCGAGGTCGACGTCATGATCGATCTTCTGGTCGGCAACAATTCTCTTCCCGCGGGCATCCGCCAGGATATCATCGAGCGCACGGACGGGATTCCGCTGTTCGTCGAAGAAATGACGAAGGCGATGATCGAGACGGCTTCCGAGGATGAGGCTTTGCGGGCCGCGGCGCTGATTCCCTCTCCGGCAATGGCTGTCCCAGCAAGCTTGCACGCGTCGTTAATGGCGCGGCTCGATCGACTCGGCGCCGCCAAAGAGCTCGCGCAGATCGGGGCGGCTATTGGCCGCGAATTCTCGCATGAGCTCGTCGCTGCGGTCGCGTGCAGACCCGAAGCGATCCTTGAAATGCAGCTCGACAAACTTATGCGGGCGGGGCTGCTGTTCAGGCAGGGCGTACCGCCGGACGCGACCTACCTGTTCAAGCACGCCCTGGTGCAGGACGCGGCCTATGGGCTGCTGTTGCGCGAGCCACGCCGCCAGCTTCATGCCCGCATCGCCGAAACCCTCGAGCGCAAGTTCGGCGAGATCGCCGAGAAAAAACCCGAGGTGCTGGCGCGCCACTGGGCGCAGGCCGGCGATATCGCAAAGGCTGCGGCGCTGTGGGGCAAGTCGGGCCAGCGATCCGCACAGCTCTCGGCTGTGGTCGAAGCGGCGGAACAGCTCAAACGCGCGCTCGATCTGATCGCGATGCTGCCGTCAACGCCAGCGCTGCGCCGCGACGAGATCAAGTTTCAGGTGGACCTCATAACCCCGCTCCTCCATGTCCGCGGCTATGCGGCTCCGGAGACTCGAGCGGCGGTCGAGCGGGCGCGCGTGCTCATCGAACGGTCCCAGGCGCTCGGCGAGCCCCCCGAAGATCCGTTGCTGCTGTTCTCCGTCCTTTACGGCATTTGGGTCATGAACCTCGTCGCGTTCAACGGCGACGTCATGCTTGAGCTTGCCGTGCAATTTCTGGCGCTGGCGGAAATGCAGAGCGCGATGGCCGCGCTCATGATCGGGCGCCGCCTGATGGGGCTATCCCTCCTCCATACGGGGTCTGTCGGCGAAGGGCGAACGCATCTCGACCGCGCGTTCGCGCTTTACCGTCCGGAAGAGCATCGACCTCTAGCGACGCAGTTCGGCCAGGACGTCGGCGCGTCAACCCTCGCCTGGAGGTCGATTGCGTCATGGCTGCTCGGCTATCCGGAGACCGCGCTTGCCGACGCGGAGCGGGCGCTCAAGATCGCGCGCGAGACGCGCCACGGTCCAACACTCATTTACGTGCTGAATTTCAGCATCTGGACACACATCCACTGCGGGAATTACGAGACGGCGAACGCGCTTGTCGCCGAATACGTCCCCTTGAAGGATCAAATCAATTCATCGTTCTGGGGCGCGTGGGGCATTATGCAGCGAGGTTGCCTGCTAGCCGTGGCCGGCGACGATCTCGAGGCGGTTCGAACCATCACCTGTGGCGTCGAGGCGATGCGATCGACCGAGACGACGATGTGGGCTCCCCTGTTCCTGTCCCATCTCGCGAGAGCCAATGCGAGAATCGGTCATTTCGACGAGGCGTGGACCCGCTTTGCCGAGGCGACGACCGCACAGGACACGACGAACGAGAGGTGGCATGAGGCCGAAACGAACCGAATCGGCGGAGAGATCGCGCTCCTTTCGCCCGCGGGGGAGGCGAAAGCGGAAGCTTTCTTTGCCCGCGCGCTCGAGGTTGCTCGCGGGCAGAATGCGAAGTCCTGGGAGCTCCGGGCGGCGACGAACATTGCGCGGCTCAGGCGTGCTCAGGGCCAGGCGCGAGAGGCCCACGACCTTCTCGCGCCGGTCTATGGCTGGTTCACCGAAGGCTTCAATACTGTCGATCTGAAGCAGGCCAAGCAATTGCTTGACGAACTCGCGCCATGAGCGCGTACGATTTGGGCGAGAGCGGATGGACGCGGTCGGCTCAAGTCCAGCGTCGCGGATCGCTTTCGTGTCCTCGATTGATAAAGACATGCGAGGCCTAGCCTATGAATGAAAGGGCATTGCCGAAGGCGACGAAAGTGGGCGCCGCCTTGCGGGGACGAGATGAATTCGGGTCGACGGCGCATGCGCCGCCAATCATGCAGGGCGACGTCGCGTACCACGCGTCCGGGCTTGTGGCGCGCGCTCTCGCAATCCTCGACGACGACAAAAGGAAGCGCGACGACACGCCCCCCCTTCGGAAGCCCTACGGCGCCGCCGCGTTTGCGACGCCGTCGATCAAACTGCAGCTCCAGAGACGGACTCTGAGCGATGGAACCGAGTGCTGGTTGCCCATCCGGTACTTCGACGTTCAGTGCCTCGTCGCCACCTTTCTGACCGGACCGGATGAAGCGTCCAACCTCCTGAGCGGAACCTGCCTGCGAGCGGTCTTTCAGGAGGACGGAAAGGCGGTCGTGGACCTCTACTGCATCGAGTATCGCGTGACAGATATCGGTCCCTACAATGAAGTCGGACTGACCATACTGGCGGAGGCGCCGGGCGATCCGATCCCGGCGAACTACGTGGTGAACCTTCCCGTCACCACGGGCGTGGCCGAACGCGCTGGCCGGGAGATCTGGGGCTACAACAAGTTTGTAGCGGCGATCGATGTCGAGTCAAAGGGCAAGAGGTTCTCGACGATCCTTCGCGACCGCGACAACGAACTCATCGCCGTGCTTGACGGACAGCGCGACGCATCCGTCCTCGCGCCGCCGGCCGACATCCTGACGTTCACGCTCCATCGCGGCAGGCTGATGAAAACAGCGATCAGAGTGCTGACGCCGTCCCAGATCGGCGGCGGCGATGACTTTACGCTCAAGGTCGGAACGTCGAAACATCCCATGACGGGTAACTTGCGGACCTTGGCGCTCGACGGAGCGCGTCCGGCGCTCATTCGCTACGCCGACCCGTTCCAGGCGCTGTTGTTCCCAGGCGAGGCGCTCTGAGCGGACCCGGAGTCCTTCAGAGCACGTGTTCATCGTTCGGGCCGCGGCCTCTTGGCGGGCCTTCCAGGCCCAGGGCAACATCTCGCCGATACGATGAGCGGGGTGGTCGGGCGGCTTGGCGAGGACGTCGGCGAGCCAGGCGCGCGGATCGACGTCATTGGGCTTGGCGGTTTATACCGAGAGCCGAACTATGCCGAATGGTTGGTGGCGTAGCCGGCGCTCAGGTGGATTTTCAAGGCGTCGAGCGGACCTTGCCCCAATTCCGTTCGCCATAGTCTTGCGGCCTACAGCGCGTCGAGGAACGCGAGCAGATGGTCGCTGGGATGTCCGCCCCCCTGACGACATTGGCCGCTGAGCGCCGAGCGTTCGATTTCAGTCATCGGCCATAGCCGACGACGGCCTTCCATTCGAGATAGTCGTCGATGCCGAAGTCGGCGTATTCGCGCCCGTTGCCCGATTGCTTGAACCCCCCGAACGGGGCGCGAATGTCCCAGGCCGGATAGTTGAGGTTGACCGTGCCGGCGCGCAGCCGCGCGGCGACCGCGCGCGCGTGCTCGAGATTGGCCGACGACACGTAGGCTGCGAGGCCATAGACGGTGTCGTTGGCGACACGAACCGCCTCGTCCTCGTCGTGGTAGCCGAGGAGCGACAGGACAGGGCCAAAAATTTCCTCGCGCGCGATGGTCATGTCCGGCGTCACGCCACCGAACACCGTGGGACGGACGTAATAGCCCCGGTTGAGGCCGGGCGGGCGGCCGGGCCCGCCGGCGGCGAGTTTGGCGCCCTCCCGGACGCCGGCCTCGATCAGACGCTGGATCTTGCCGAACTGGGCCTCATTGACCACCGGCCCGAGATCGACGCCGGGCTCGCGCGGATCGCCCACCTTGAGCCCCTCGGCGACCGCGGCCGCGAGCGCGAGCGCCTCGTCGTGGCGTTCGGCCGGAACCAGCATCCGGGTCGGGGCGTCGCACGATTGGCCGCTGTTGGAGAAGCAGGATCTGGCACCCTCGCTGACCGCCGCCGCGAAATCCGCGTCGCGCAAGATGATGTTCGGCGATTTGCCGCCGAGCTCCTGCGCGACCCGCTTCACGGTGTCCGCGGCCGCCTTGGCGACCAGCACGCCGGCGCGGGTCGAGCCGGTGAACGACACCATGTCGACGCCGGGATGGCTCGCCATGACCTGACCGACGCCCGGTCCCGTCCCGTTGACGAGGTTGAAGACGCCGGCCGGCGCTTGGGCGGCCTCGACGATCTCGGCGAAGATCAGGCCGCTTACGGGCGCGATCTCGCTCGGCTTAAGGAGCACGGTGCATCCGGCAGCGAGCGCGGGCGCGACCTTGCAGACGATCTGGTTGAGGGGCCAGTTCCACGGCGTGATCAGGGCGGCGACGCCGACCGGCTCCCTGACGATCAGGCTCGAGCCGCGGATGCGGCTGAATTCGTAGCTTTCCAGAGCCTCGATCGTCGCCTCAAGATTCACGCGCCCAGCCCAGACCTGCGCGTTGCGCGCGAAGGGGAGGGGCGCCCCCATCTCGCGCGACACCGCCTCGGCGAGGTCCTCGGCCCGGGTGTTGTAGTGACGAAGGATGCTCCGCAGCAGCGCGAGGCGCTCCTCGCGGGACGTCCTCGAAGCGCCTTCGAACGCCGCGCGGGCCGCCGCGACGGCGCGGTCGACGTCCGCCGCCGAGCCGGCCGAAATCCGGGTGAAGGGCTGCTCGGTCGAGGGATCGACGACGTCCAGGGTCGCCGGGCGGGCCGGTTCGACCCACCGGCCGCCGATATAGAACTGCTCGTGATGGCTCATCGCGCGATGTCTTCCTTTCCCGGACGCCGCCGGCGACTATCCCGCGGGCGCCCGCGGCGCGCAACCGGCCGCGCGGCAACGCGCCGCACCGTCCGGTCGCAATCGCGCCCCACTTGCTGATAAATGGTCGCCGGAACAACAAGGTTCAGCGCATGACCGCAATCCTTAACGCGCCGGCGACGGCGTCCTCCGACGTCGAACGGCTCATCGCCCGCTACGACGGCCGCTTGCCGCGTTACACGAGCTACCCGACCGCGCCGAATTTCACCCCGGCGGTCGGCGCGAGCGTTTACGCGGGCTGGCTGTCGCAATTGTCGGCCGACGCGCCGCTGTCGCTCTACCTGCACGTGCCGTTCTGCGACCGGCTCTGTCTCTATTGCGGCTGCAACACCTCGGTCGTCCGGCTGGAAGCCTCGCACCGAAACTATACGGCGCTGCTGCTCAGCGAAATCGACCATGTCGCGGAGGTGATCGGCCGGCGGCCGGCTGTTTCGCACGTCCATTGGGGCGGCGGCACGCCGACCTCGCTGCCCGGCGACTGCCTGATCGCGGTCATGGACCGGCTCAAGCAACGCTTCGCCTTCGCGCGCGACGCAGAGGTCGCGATCGAGATCGACCCGACCTCGCTGCCCGACGATAGACGTGAGGCGCTCGGGCCGATGGGCGTGACCCGCATCAGCCTTGGCGTGCAGGACCTCGAACCTTCCGTGCAGCGCGCCATCGGCCGCATGCAGTCCTACGAGGAGACAGCGACTTGCGCCTTGGCCGCGCGGGCGCTCGGCGTCGGCTCGCTCAATCTCGACCTCATCTACGGCCTGCCGCTGCAGACGGAGGAGGGCGTCGCGCGCACGGCGCGGCGTGCCCTCGACCTCGAAGCGGACCGGGTCGCCGTGTTCGGCTACGCCCACGTCCCGTGGATGAAGCGGCATCAGGCGCTGATCCCGGAAGAGCAGTTGCCGGGCCCCACCGAACGCTACGCGCAACTGAACGCGATCCACCGCGTCCTCACCGAGGAAGGCGGCTATGTCCCGGTCGGTCTCGACCATTACGCGCTGCCGAGCGACGCCATGGCGAAAGCGGCGGCGGCGCGCCGGCTCAAACGCTCCTTCCAGGGCTACACCACCGACGCCGCGCCGGCGCTGATCGGGTTCGGCGCAAGCTCCATCGGATCGCTGCCGCAGGGCTATGTCCAGAACGCGCCGACCGCGGCCGCCTACGCCAAGGAGATCGAGGCGGGGCGGCTGGCGACCGTCCGGGGCGTGGCGCTGACCGCTGACGACCGGCTGCGGCGGGACGTGATCGAGCGGGTGATGTGCGATCTCGAGGTCGACGTCGAAGCGGTCGCCGCCGAACACGTCGCCGACCCGGCGCCTCTGGCGCAGGCGGCGCAAGGCCTGCAGAAATTCATCGAGGACGGGCTGGCGTCGTGGGACGGACGGCGGATCGCCGTCAGCGAACGCGGACGGCCCTTCGTCCGTTCGGTCGCCGCCCTGTTCGACGCCCATCTCGCTGAAGCCGGCGACAAGCCGCGCCACTCACGCGCGGTGTGACGGCGTCCCCCGCCTTGGCGATCAATTGGAGGGTCGGCGTCTCGCCGCATGAAGGAGCGCGAGACGCGCCCTGCGCACGAAGCCCGAGTTGATCAAATCCATGGTTCCAGAAATCATCTGCTACCAGACCCCGATCGCCTATATGCGCCGCACCGCGCTCGAGGATGCGGAGATCGCCGACCAGACCATCCGCAAGGGCGACAAAATCGCCCTGTGGTACATTTCCGGCAATCGCGACGAAGAGGCGATCGAGGAACCTGATCGCTTTATCATCGACCGTCCCCGTCCTCGCCAGCATCTCTCGTTCAGTTTCGGCATTCACCGCTGCGTCGGCAAGAGCCTCGCGGAGACGGGTTCCAAGTTACCGTTCCGGGATTAGCGTAGAAGATACGCAAATCGCCAAAATGAGCTTTGTGACGACGTGATCTGCGCGGCAAGGAAGCCCGCGAACTTCAGCTCTGCGCGGACTCTCCCCATTGAAGCGGCGCGACGAATGCGACCGATGCGACGGATTGCGGTCGAAAGCGGAACGCGACAATTGCGCCAGTAGGGCCCTCCGCGGCGATGCGAGGGGTGCATCACGATCGCGCGAATCCGGCCGGTGGATCGAGAGAGGAAATCCGGGATTGTGTCATCGCTTGCTCGAGGTAGTCAGCGAAAACGCGCGCTTTCTGCGACGCTCGCCGGCCGGCGGGAAAAACGACGAAGGCGGAGATCGGATCGAGCGCGTAGTCGGCCATCAATTCCGTGAGCGCGCCGGAGGCAAGCTCCTCCGCGCACATCCATGTCGACGCGATGGCGACGCCGAGCCCGGCGGCCGCGCAGGCGACGACGCCGGCTGCGGAGGTCGCGCGGACGCGCGCCTCGACGGCGGCGACTTCGATCCGCCCATTCCGGCGCGCGGACCAGGTCTGTTCGCCAAGCGAGACAGGACCAACGATCAGGTCATGCCGCGAAAGGTCAGCGAGGGTCTTCGGCGGGTCCCGTCGCGCAAGGTAAGACGGGGCGGCAACGAAAAGACGTCGGGCGCTTTCGAGCTTGCGCGTTACAAAGCTTGAGTCCGGCTGGTCACCGATCCTCAGCGCAAGGTCGGCGCCTTCGGCGATGAGATTTTCGTAGCGGTCCGACATCAACAAATCGACCTTCAAGAGCGGGCGCCGATCGAGGAAGGCCAGGAGAAGGGGAGCGATCCGCCGCGCTCCATAGGTCGGCGGGAGAGCGACGCGCAGCACGCCGGAGAGCTGGTCGGCGCCGCGCGCGGCATTCTCGGCGTCCTCGACGGCGGCGAGCGCCTCGCGCGCTCGCGGAAGCAGGGCCAGGCCCGCGTCCGTCGCGGAAATTAGCCGCGTCGTCCTTGTGATGAGTTTGACGGCCAATCGACTTTCGAGCGCCGCGACAGCTCGCGAAGCGGAAGGCTGCGTGAGCCCAAATTCGTGGGCCGCACTTGAGAAGCTCCCGGTTTCGACGGTGCGAACGAAAAGAGCCAGTTGCTGCAGCCGGTCGTTCATACGCTCACCGCATTTATTTTATACCGATCGTGACGCTAGTCCTCGCTTTGCACAGACCTAACTCATTGGCCAGCCGTCAACGGCCCCGCGAACGGCAGGCCCGACGGATGTGAGCAAGGAGCGCGATCATGGGCGAGCTGACGGGAAAAGTGGCCATTGTCACAGGAGCCTCTAAGGGGATTGGCGCGGCCATCGCACGCGCCTTCGCCGCAGCAGGGGCTGCGGTTGCGGTCAATTACGCCTCGAACAGAAGCGACGCCGATCGGGTCGTCGGCGATATCGTCAAAGCGGGGGGCAAAGCGGTCGCCATCCAGGCCGATGTCGCCAAGCGCGCCGACGTGAAGCGTCTGTTCGATGAGACCAAGGAGAGACTGGGTAGACCCAGCGTGCTTGTGAACAACGCCGGCGTTTATAGCTTCGCGCCCCTCGAAGCGGTGACCGAAGAGGATTTTCATCGCCAGTTCAACACCAATGTTCTGGGCGCAATCCTCGCCACCCAGGAGGCCGTCAACGCTTTCGACGGCTCGGGCGGCAGCGTCATAAACCTCAGCACCATCGCGAGCACAAACCCATCGCCAAATACGCTCGTCTACTCGGCGTCCAAGAGCGCGATCGACACGATCACGCGCGAGCTCTCTGTCGAGTTGGCCGATAGGGGAATCCGGGTCAACGCCATCGCGCCGGGCATGACCGAGACCGAAGGTTTCGCAAGCGCTGGCCTCAGCGCCGAATCGGCGCAGGCGTTGGGCTTCAAGCTTCCCATGGGGCGGCTCGGCCGGCCTGACGATATTGCGCGGGTTGCGCTGTTCCTCGCCTCCGACCAGTCCGCCTGGGTGACCGGCGAGCGCATTTCGGCCTCCGGGGGACAGCGGTAGGCAAACGCGCCGGCGGCAGGCGCTGACCGGCGCTTGGCGGTTTGCAACTCGATCGGAAGTTCCACTCCTCAGTCTGGGAGAGAAGCATGCCTCAGTCCGAACATTTCGACGTCGTCATTCTCGGCAGCGGTCAGGGCGGGAAATTGCTCGCGTGGAAGCTCGCCAGGTCCGGCAAGAGGGTCGCCGTCGTCGAGCGCCGGTGGGTCGGCGGCTCGTGCCCCGCGGTCGCCTGCATGCCGTCCAAGAATGAATTATGGAGCGCGCGTGTCGCGCACATGGTCCGCCATGCTGCGGAGTTTGGCACGCTCACAGGCGAGATCAGGACGGACATGCGCAAAGTCCTGCGTCGCAAGCAGGACATGGTCGATCGCGAGATCGCGATTCATCTGCAAGCGTACAAGGAGAGCGGCGCCAAACTCATCATGGGCGCCGGACGCTTCGTCGGCCCGAAGGTCATTGAAGTCGCGCTGAACGATGGCGGCGCGCGTACGCTCGATGGCGCTGAAATCGTCCTCAACCTCGGCTCGCACGCCGCCATTCCCGCCATTCCCGGTCTCGGAGCGGCCCGCCCGCTCACCCACATCGAGGCGCTCGAGCTTGATACCCTGCCGTCGCATCTGATCGTGCTGGGCGGAGGCTACGTCGGCGTCGAAACGGCCCAGACATTTCGACGTTTCGGCAGCGGCGTCACGATCATCGAACCCGGCCGCCAGCTCATGGGGCGCGAGGACCCGGATGTCGCTCAAGAGATCGAGACAGTTCTGCGCAATGAAGGCGTGGAGGTCATGCTGAACGTCCAACCGGAAGGCGTCAGTGGCGTCTCCGGCGCCACGGTGGCTGTGAACGCACGGACGGCCGACGGAAAGCGGAAGATCGAAGGCAGCCACCTGCTCGTGGCGGTCGGTCGGATTCCCAATACGGCCGGCATCGATCTGGACAAGGCCGGCGTGGAACTCGACGCGCGCGGTTTCATCCGCGTCAACGAGCGCCTGCAGACGTCTGCTCCGGGCGTATGGGCGATAGGGGAATGCGCCGGAAGCCCGCAGTTCACCCATGTCTCGGTCGACGACTTCAGGATCGTCGCGGACAATATGGCGGGCGGCGCGCGAGCGACCAGCGATCGGCTGGTTCCCTATGTCATGTTCACCGACCCGCCGTTGGCGCGCGTCGGCCTCTCCGAAGCCGAGGCTCAGCGCCAGGGCGTCCCGGTGCGGGTGGGGCGGCTGCCGATGAGCCAGGTCCTGCGCACAGAGGCGACCGGCGAGAAGACAGGCTTCATGAAGGTCGTGGTCAGCGCGGGCGACGATCGCATCCTGGGCTTCGCCATGATCGGCGCCGAGGCCGGCGAGGTTGTGGCCGTCGTCCAGACCGCGATGATGGCGGGGCTTCCGCACACGAAGTTGCGCGACGCCGTCATCTCGCACCTCACCATGGCCGAAGGCCTCGGCTTTCTCTTCGCAATCGTTCCGGAGCGCTCGGCTTGACGGCGTGAATCGAATGTCGGCGCGCCATGGGGCCAGGCGGGGCGCCCAGGGAGACTTAGCGAACCCATGACCGCGGGCATATGCAAACGAATCCATACGAGACTGTCATCGCGGGGCGTCGCGATCTGGCCTTTGCAGGACTCAGCGAGGCTGACATCACGCGCGTCGAACGGTTTGGCGAACGTCGGCAATACCGCCGCAGTGAGCGGCTGTTCGGGGCGGGAGAGCGGACGCCCGGCATGTTTGTGATGTTGAAAGGCGCGCTCACGGTGAGTGCACGAGACGGTATCGGGCTCATGACGCAAGGCGTGCGCCACGCACCGGGACAATTCACCGGCGAGGTCGCTCAGCTCTCCACTGGCGCTGCGGTGGTCGACGCAGAAGCGGAAGAGGATGTCGAAGCGCTGCTGATTCCGCCCGAATGGCTCCATGCGCTGATCGTCGCCGAAGCCGAACTGGGCGAACGCCCGCTCAAACTGCTGAAGGGCTGGCCTCCGCCACCCGCGATTCAAGCGTGCGCAGCGCGTACGCAGTTGATGACGTGCGATCCGGATCTGTAAAGCGCGTTGTCGGCGCGATCGGCGATCGCGCCGCGGCGGTGGTGCTCATCCACGCAAATCTGTCTCAGCTGAGGTGACCGCATCGTGGCTCTCTTTCTCGGCTTCTCCAATCCGCCTATGGGACCGGCGGGCGCATTTTATTCCAGGCCGCGGATGAAGGCGCTCACCGCGCCCACGAAAAGCGTCACAATTGCACCGAAGGCGAACAGTGTCGTGTAACAGAAGTTGTGGATGAGCATCCCGCCTAAGCCGGGCGCCAACAGTTGCGCTGCGGCTCCTGCGACGGCAAGCAAACCGATATCGCGCCCAGCAGAGTCGCGCGCAGGCAGCACGTGGGACATGATTGCCAGGTCAACCGAGGCGAATACCCCGTAGGCGGCGCCGCTGAGAACGGAAAAGATCAACATCCCGGTCCAGGTCGAACTCACGATAGGCACGATAAACGCAGCGGCTGTCATGCCGGCGTAGACCTGCAAAAAGAGCTTACGCCGATTGGTCAGCTGCATGAACCATCCGGCAAGCGCAAGCGCGGCCATCGAAGCCATTGTCCGAATCGTATTAACGAGGCCGGCCGCAATCTGCGGGCTGTGGTCCGGCAGGCTCTGGACGCCCACATAGTCCTGCAGCGCATAGAGGAGATAGCCAAGGACCGTGAATTGCCCCAAGAACAAAAGAGCTCGCGCTGTGAAGGCGAGCGCAAAATCTCGAGATGAGAAACTCTCTGCGAACCGAATGGCCGCATTCAATAGCGACCCTTTAGCCTGCGAGGGCGAAGTCGTTGCACTCGGGGCATAAGGGCCTTCTCGCGCGAAGACGACGAACACAGCGGTCGCGAGAACGAGGAATACCGCGAGCGCCGCATAGCCCCCATTCAGCGAGGCGAACGCGCACATATTAATCCCTATCAGTGCGCCGACTGGACCTGCATATCCAAAAAGCCATGAAGCCATAGCCCTGCGGGACGCCGGCACACGGTCGGGTATCACGGCCAGTAGCGCGGCCTGGAAGAAATTCAGCGCAAACCAGAGAATTGCGCTGACTGTGACGATGACGACCAAGCTCGTCTGCCGCGCCATAATCACGAGCAGCGCCGCGGACGCCACCGCCATCCCGGCGAGCCAGGGCGTTCGACGGCCAAAGCGGCTCCTCGTTGCGTCTGATAGCGCGCCACCACTTCCCAGCCCAACGACAGAGGCAATCGAACAAATTGTTACGATAAGTGCGAGACGCCCGACCTTTCCCGTTGGGTCGACCTGCTCTACCTGCAAGGGAAGGACGATCTGCTGAACGCCGTTAAACGTGCCGTAGAGCGCAAACGCCGGCAGTAAGAGCAGCGCAAGCAATCTCGCTATGCTCGGTTTCGCCTCCGCGTTGGATGCCAGCCGGCCCATATAGAAAACCTTTCCGCAACACACCCACTGAAAGTCCCAGAAAAGGCAGCGTCGACAATCTCAATTTAGCAAGCCGTTGCGCATGTTTCGGCGGGGTCGATCAGGAAGGTCAGTAGGGGGGTCCGGACCTCTCTCACCGGGGCCGACGCTTGAACCCGTCGCCTCTTGCATTGCTGTCGAATTAGACATATAGATATGTTTATGTCTAAAGACCGATACGCGCCCGTTGTCTCGGCGACGCCTTTCCCCACCCTGCTCGCGGGCCTCGAAGCGGCCGGCGAGGAGACGCGGCTGCGCATCCTCTGCCTGCTCGACGAGGCGGAGCTGACCGTCAGTGAATTCGTCGCCATCCTCGGCCAGTCGCAGCCGCGCGTGTCGCGCCATCTGAAGCTCCTGACCGAGGCTGGCCTCGCGGCCCGCCAGCGCGAGGGGGCGTGGGCGTTCTTCCGCCTCGCCGATCCTCCGGGCGGAGAACTCGCCCGCGATCTCGTCCGCCGTCTCGATCCCGACGACCCCGTGCTCGCAGCCGACCGCGCCCGGCTCGAGGTCGCCCGCGAGGCGCGGCGCAAACAGGCGGCGGCCTATTTCGCCGAGCAGGCGACCGACTGGGACCGCATCCGCGCCCTGCACGCCTCCGAGGTGCGAGTCGAGGCGGCGCTTCTGGCGCTGATTGGCGACAAGCCGTTCCGCAGCCTGCTCGATCTCGGCACCGGCACCGGACGCATGCTGGAGCTCCTGGCGCCCCGCGCTGTGCGGGCCGTCGGGGTCGACCAGAGCGCGGCCATGCTGGCGCTCGCCCGCAGCCGCATCGATCAGGCTGGACTTCGCAACGTGCAGCTCCGCCAGGGCGACGTCTATGCGCCTCCGGTCGAGCGCGACGGCTACGACCTCATCGTCATCCATCAGGTGCTGCACTTCCTCGACGACCCCGCCCGGGCGCTGAAAGAGGCGGCGCGCGCGCTCGCCCCTTCGGGCAGGCTGGTCGTGGTCGATTTCGACGCCCACCACGAGGAATTCCTGCGGACCGATTTCGCCCATCGGCGGCTGGGCTTCCCGCTCGCCGAGATCGAGGGCTTTCTGGCCGACGCCGGCCTCGTCGCCGCGCGCTCGACGCGCGTCGCGCCCGCTCCGGGCGAATCGGGCAAGCTGACGGTCGCACTGTGGCTCGCCGAGGACCCGAGAATCCTCTCGGATGGATTTCAGAAAGCCGATACGGAGTTCGCCTGATGACCAAGCCTGTCCTTCCGAGCCGGTCAGGGGCGCGCGTTCGCGTCTCGTTCGAGTTTTTTCCGCCGAAGACGCCGGAGATGGAGGCGAACCTGTGGGAGGCGGCGCAGCGGCTCGAGCCGCTCGACCCAGCTTTCGTCTCGGTCACCTACGGCGCTGGCGGCACGACGCGCGAGCGCACTCATGCGACGGTCGCCCGTCTTGTCCACGAGACGACGATGAAGCCCGCCGCGCACTTGACCTGCGTCGGCGCCTCGCGAGACGAGATCCGCGACGTCCTGCGCGCCTATCACAGCGCCGGCGTGCGACATATCGTGGCGCTGCGCGGCGATCCGCCGACCGGCCTCGACACGCCTTACGAGCCTCATCCCGACGGCTATCGCAAGACCGCCGAACTCGTCTCCGACGCCAAGAGCATCGGCGGCTTCGAGGTTTCGGTCGGGACCTATCCCGAGCGGCATCCGCAGAGCCCGACGCTCTTGCGCGACATCGAGGTGTTGAAGGAAAAGGTCGACGCCGGCGCGGACCGGGCGATCACCCAGTTCTTCTTCGACAACAACTGCTTTTTCCGCTTCCGCGACCTCGCCGAGACGGCCGGGATCACGGTCCCGATCGTGCCGGGAATCATTCCGGTGCAGAATTTCAGGCAGACAGCGAATTTCGCCCGGCGGGCGGGGGCGACCGTCCCGAACTGGCTCGCCGACCGGTTCGAGGGGCTCGAGGACGACCCGGCGACGCGCCGCCTCGTCGCCGCCGCGGTCTGCGCCGAGCAGGTGATCGACCTGATCGACCACGGGGTCGAGGAGCTGCATTTCTACACGATGAACCGCGCCGACCTCGTCTTCGCCATCTGCCACCTGATCGGGCTCAGGCCCAGGCCGAAAGTCGAGGCCGCGGCGGCGTGAGGAATTGCTCTGCGACGGGGCGGTCGACGCCCCTTATACCAACCCCAGTGGCTGTCTGACGACCCCGGTTGACGAGGTCGCGCTCAGTTCCTATCTAGCCAGTCTAGACAGGAACTGCGGCCATGGATTGGGCTCTTCAAGACGCCAAGAATCGATTTAGCGAGGTGGTTCAACGCGCCGGTCGCGAAGGACCCCAGACCGTGACCGTGCGCGGCGTGCGCGCCGTCGTCGTGATGTCGGCAGCCGACTATGACGCGCTCGTGCGCCGTCGGCCGTCGCTGGTCGACGATCTCCTGGCCGGTCCGGCCTGGGACGACGAACTGACCGCCGCCGTCGACGACCGCGCCAAATTACCCAGCCGAGAAACCGAGCTCTGAGTGTACCTCGTCGATACCAATGTCGTCTCGGAGGCGCGCCGCGGGACGCGGCAAGCGGTATCCTGGCTGCGCTCGCTCCAGCCTGGGACGATCTATCTGAGCGCGCTCACGCTCGGGGAGATCATGCGCGGCGTCGCGCTGAAAAGGAAATCCGACCCGCAGGCTGCCGCTCACCTGGAAGCCTGGTTGCGCCGTCTGCGAAACGACCACACGGACCGCATCCTGCCGGTCACCGATGTGATAGCCCTCGAATGGGGCCGCATCGCCGCTTTGAGGCCTCGCGGCGACATCGACGGCTTGATCGCCGCCACAGCAATCGTGCACGGCCTGATTGTTTCGACCCGCAACGTCGCAGACTTCCAGGATATCGGCGTTTCGGTGATCAATCCATGGAACGTCTCAAATTGAACTGCGGGGACCTCGCTTTCGCAATCTGCGCGCGACGATATTGAGCGCGGCCGGCGACGACGCCGCGGCGTTGTAATCGCGACCCGCCATACAGCGCCGCCGAAAAGAAGCGCTTGGGGATGCCCGCCTTGCGCCTCATCGCGACCGGTGGATGACCTCTTCGAGGAACCGGGCCTCCTTCGCGATCCCGACCGCGCATTCGATCAGCCGCGGACCTTTTTCGGCGAGCGCGGCCTGAAGCTTGCGATGAAAATCCTCGGCCGTCTCCGCCCGGCTCGCCGGCACGCCGAAACCGGAGGCGATCTGCGTCCAGTCGAGCGCGGGGCCGCCGAGGCTCAGCATCGACGTCATCTTCGCGTTGGCGTCGCCCTCGCGCACCCGCGCCAGCTCGATCCCGAGGATCGCGTAGGCGTCGTTCTTGAGCACGATCACGACGACGTCCGTCCGCTCCCGCGCCATCGACCACAGCGCCTGCACTGTATAGAGCCCGCTGCCGTCCGCCTGGAGGCAGACGACCTTCCGGTCCGGGCAGGCGATCGCCGCGCCGAGCGCCATCGGCAGACCGCCGCCGATCGCGCCGCCGGTCACCGGACTGAGGTAATCGTGCGCCCGGGCACCCTTGGTGGCGGCGAAGAGCGGCATGCCGTTGGTGGCGGCCTCGTCGACCAGAACGGCGTTCTCTGGCATCAAAATCGCGAGCGACTGGCCGATCGCCGCCGCGGTCAGCGCGCCGGCGGGCGCGGCGAACTCGGTCCGCGCCTGGCGGGGCGCTGCCATCTCCGTCGCGGCGGTCGCGTCGGCGAGCGCGCGAAGCGCCGCAGAAAGGTCCTCGTCCGTCGAAGCCATTTCGATGAGCGCGCATCCGGGCGGCGTCTTTAGCGTGGGCTTCCCCTTGTAGGCGAAGGTCGCGAACGGGAACGGCGCGCCGACGAAGATCAGCTGCTCGAACCGGGCCAGCGCCTGCAGGCACAGCTCGGGCAGGTAGGGGATCGGCTCGACCGGCGGCCGTCCCTCGCCGCGCTGAAGGAACCGCGAAGGGAAGGTCTCGCAGAACAGGGCCGCGCCCGTCTTGGCCGCGACGCGCGCCGCCGTCTCGAGCGCCTCGCCCTGGAGCGCGACGTTGCCGAGCACGAGGCCGGTCCGTTTGCCGGAGGCCAGCATGGCCGCCGCGCGTTCGATCGTTTCCGGCGCGGCCCCGGGACGCTCCGCCGGCAGCGGGGCGAGCGGCGGCGGATTGGCATCCTCCCAGTGCCGGTCGGTCGGCGCGACGATCGTGCAGACCTTGCCGGTTTTCGCCAGCGCCGCGGCCTTGGCGCCCAGTTCGCCGAGATGCGACGCGCTCAGCGCCTCCTGAGTCCAATGTGAAACCGGCCGCGCGAGATCGATGGCCCGCCCGTTGATCAGCTCATGCTCGGGAAAGTTCGCTTGATGGTAGGAGGCGTTCACGCCGACCACGTTGATCAGCGGCGTATCGGCGCGGCCCGCGTTGTGCAGCATCGCCATGCCGTTGGCGAAGCCGCTGGCGACATGCAGCAGGGTGAAGGCGGGCGCGCCGAGCATGCGTCCGTAGCCGTCGGCCGCGCCGGTCACCACGTCCTCCTGCAGGCAGAGCACCGGCCGCACCCGGTCGCTGAGGCCAATCTCGTAGACGAGCTGCATCTCCGAGGTGCCGGGATTGGCAAAGCAGGTCGACACGCCGGCGTCGACGAGAGCCTTCAAAAGGGATTGCGCGCCGTTCATCGTGCCGCTCCGGGACCGCCGAGGCTTTTGAGCCGCATCCGACCTACGCTCGGTCCGCTTGCGGCCAACATGATGGAACCGCCCGGTTTCGACAAGCCTCGGCCGGCCGAGGCGCGCGCGCTAGAAGCGTCTGTGTGTTGGGATAAGCTTTTCCTTTCCAGGGCGCGTAGCTCCATCCGGCCGTGCAGTCGCGCAAGGCGGCAGGCGTTTCCGGAAAGCCGTGAACCGGAAAAGGCGCAAAAATCCCATACGCGCTTTCCGCTCCGCCCGGGCGGATAGACGAACGAAGGTCCGCGCGAACCCATGAGGCCGCCATGACGGAACAACGCCCCCCATTCCCGCCGTTCACGCTGGAGACTGCGATCAAAAAGGTTCGCGGCGCCGAGGACGCCTGGAACAGCCGCGACCCCGAAAAGGCCGCGCTCGGCTACAGCGTCGACTGCCGGTGGCGGAACCGCGCCGAATTCATTCACGGCCGCGCTGAGATCATCGCCTTTCTCGCGCGGAAGTGGGCGAAGGAGCTGGACTACCGGCTGATCAAGGAGCTGTGGTGCTTCAACGGCAATCGCATCGCCGTGCGCTTCGCCTATGAATGGCGCGACGATTCCGGCAGCTGGTTCCGCAGTTACGGCAACGAGAACTGGGAGTACAACGCCGACGGACTCAACGTCCACCGACTCGCCAGCATCAACGATCTGCCGATCAAGGAAAGCGACCGGAAGTATCGCTGGGATCTGAGCGGCCCGCGGCCGGCCGATCATCCGGGCCTCAGCGACCTCGGCTTCTGACAGACCAACCTCACGCGGGGAAAGCCCAAAGTTTTTCGTGTTGAATTCTCCGCTGACTCATAGAAAAGTTGACGGTGTGGCAGAGCCGCTGGGCCCCGACATCTCGCTAACGATGGGAGTCCCCGAGCCTTCAACTTGGGCGATGATGCTCGCCGGCTCCGCAGCGCTCGGCCTTGGCGACTATCGCAAGCCGAAGGGCACAAGCACAGGCCTCTCGGCGATCTGACCGAAAGTCGGGTCGAAGCGAAGGGTGGCCCACAAATCGGGTACCCTGCGAAACGGACGTCATGGCCAGACTTGTCCGTGCCGCGACGGTCGAGGGCGTTTGGCAGCGGCCCTCCGTTATCCGGTCAACAAGCGCGCCTCGCCGCCAGTCGCGGCGATCAGGGCCACCGCGTCCCGGTCGAAGCTTGTGAACACGCCGCCGCCGGCGTTGTATCCGCCGTGATTCTCACCGACTGCCCGCCCAGCCGTCGCGGACAATCGCATTCATCTCTTCGATCGAGAGGGTTGGACCGCCAGCCTCTTTCAGAGAGCCGACCAATGCTTCAAGACTGGCGCTCGCCTCGGCTGCGCGCACCTCCGCGCGACCGGGAGCGACGAACTCGACCGTGACCTTGCCGCCCGGCCGAACGCCGAGCTGGTCCAGCACCGCCTTGCGCAGCGCGACCTGACCCTTGGAGGTGATTTTCAAAGTGCTTTTCATGGCACGGTTCGACGCGCATCGATCAGGAGGCGTTCAAGCGCCTCTGCGAGGAGTGTAAGGGATTCCCGCCTCGCTTTGAAACGCGGCGTACGCGGACACGAATCAATGCCCCGTTGCCGTCGTCCCCTGGCAGAAACACCACGCTGCCGAGATCCAATCCGACGCGGTTGGCGTATCCGAACCGTGCAGTGAAACACGAGTTCGGGCGCCTGGGTTGACAGCGGACTCACGCCCTGCCGCGACGTCAGGTCCGGATCGCTCGAAAGCCGCGCTTCCGGGCCGCTTGCGACGGCGGCCTCGGGAGCGCCCTACGCGCCGCGACGAACCATCGCCAGCGCCTGGACTCCTCTTGTTCGACCTCGATTCGGGCGGGCGGCCTTGCGCCGCGTCCTCCCGCGCGCCAAGACGATCCGGGCGCCGGGGACATGCCGGTCCTTGCTGTTGGAACGGAGAGAGGCGCGGCGCGACTTTTAATTGCGGAAAAGCAGAAAAATCGGTATGATTCTTTCATGCGAGCGCCAGACGAACCGGAAGCGGGTCGACGCCGTCGTCGCAGGGCGCGGCCGCTTTAAACGGAAAGGGGCCGCATGACGAAAAAAGATCGCCCGCGGATGCGCGTAACCCATTGAAAAGGCTCGTTTCGGTCGAGAGAATCCAAGGAATTCCAAGGAAATCCAAACGTCCGAAACCCGAGAATTTGCGGAGCCGTGACGCCGCCCCGCGCACGCCTGAGGAAATCCAAATGTCGCACGCCGACGGCGCCCGAGGCGACCGGCGCTGTCTTGGCCTCCAGGGATGAATGGGGTCGCCACATGAGGGTTCGACACCCCCGCGGACGGTCGCAATGATGGACATCACGGCCTAATATGCCCGCGCCCGATCCACCACGTTCTGAAGCGGCTCGCCCTGCTCGAACGCCTGGATCTGCCGGGCGGCGGCGGCGGCGATCGCGCCGGGCTCGGAAATCGCGGCGTTGTGCGGGCTCACATAAACGGCCGGGTGCGACCAGAGTGGCGAGTTTTTCGGCAGCGGCTCGCGCTCGAACACGTCCAGCGAGACGCCTTCGAGCAGGCCTTTCTCCAGCGCCGCGACGATGTCGGCCTCGACCTGCAGCCCGCCCCGGCCTGCGTTGATGAGCACCGGGCCGCCGAGCGGCCCGCCTTGTCTCAGCTGAGCCGACAGCGAAGCGTTGAGCATGCCGCGCGTATCGGGGGTCAGCGGTAGCAGGACCACGAGCATGTCGGTCAGCGCCAGCAGCCGCTTGAGCCCGTCGGGACCGCTGAACGAGTCGACGCCGTCAAGAACCTTGTGAGTCGCGCTCCAGCCGGCGACCTTGAAGCCCAGCGCCTTCAGCTTCGTCGCAGCGTCCGTTCCCAAGACGCCGAGGCCGAGCACGCCGACCTGGACTTCGGCCGCCCTCGGCTGCGCTTCGTCGTCGGCCCAAACCTTTTCGCGCTGCTGCCGCTCGTAGCGGCGCAACTGGCGCAGGTGGATCAGCGCATGCATGACGACCCACTCGCTCATCCGGTCGCGGAGGTCCGGATCGACGACCCGCACGATCGCCGCATCCGGCAGGGACGGATCGACAAACACGTGGTCGACGCCCGCGCCGAGCGAGAAAATGACCTCGAGGTTCGGCATGCCGTTCAGCGCCCCCGGCGGATGGCGCCAGGAGAGAACATAGCGGACGCTGGTCGGGTCTAATGGCTCGCCGAGCAAGACGAAGGGATGGTTCGGCAGCAGCGCCGCGAGCCGCGCGCGCCATTGCGCGGCGTCCATGTCCGGCGCCGCGAACAGGATGGTCATTGCGCCGGCAGTATGCGCTCGACCACCGGATCGCGGCGCCGGGGCGTCTCGTCGCCGAGACGGTAGGCTGCGCGCAGGCGCTGGGTGGCGGCTTCGGCCGAGGTCAGGTCGCGCGCGTGCACGAGCGCGAGCGGCCTTTCCGCGCCGAGTTCGTCGCCAAGGGCGGCCAATTTCGTCAGGCCGACCGAAGGGTCGATCGCGTCCGAGGCGCGCGCCCGGCCGCCGCCGAGTTCGACCACCGCGAGGCCGACCGCGCGCACGTCGACGCTCGTGACGATCCCGCCCTGCTCCGGCCACGCCTCGACGACGAGACCCGCGCGAGGCAGCAGGGCGGAGGCGCGGGCGATAATGTCGGTCGGGCCGCCGAGCGCCGCCACCATCCGCTCGAATCTTTCCGCCGCCGCGCCGGACTCGATCGTCCCGCGCAGCAGCATCTCGCCCTCCGGCGCCGTGCCCGCGAGGCCCGCCAGCCGCAGGAGCTCGCCGCCCAGAGCGAGCGTCACCTTGAGGAGCCGCGCGTCCTGGTGTTTGCCGGTCAAAAAGTCGATGGCGTTCTGCACCTCGACGGCGTTGCCGGCGGCGCTCGCGAGCGGCTCGTTCATGTCCGTGATCAGCGAAACGGTCGGCAGACCGGCGCCGGTCGCCACCGTCGCGATGCTTTCGGCCAGCTCCCGCGAGGCCTCCAGCGTCGGCATGAACGCGCCCGAGCCGGTCTTGACGTCCATCACCAGCCCTTCCAGGCCGGCCGCGAGTTTCTTCGACAAAATCGAGGCGGTGATGAGCGCGACCGATTCCACCGTCGCCGTCACGTCGCGGATGGCGTAGAGGCGCCGGTCGGCGGGAGCGAGCGTCTCCGTCTGGCCGATGATTGCGCAGCCGACGTCGCGCACGACCTGGCGGAAGCGCAAGAGATCGGGCTTGGTGTCGTAACCGGGGATGGAGTCGAGCTTGTCGAGCGTGCCGCCGGTATGGCCGAGGCCGCGGCCGGAGATCATCGGCACGAAGGCCCCGAGCGCCGCGAGCATCGGAGCGAGCATCAGCGAGACGTTGTCGCCGACGCCGCCGGTCGAATGCTTGTCGAGCAAGGGGCCCGCGAGGTCGAGCGGACCCCAGTCGATCGTCGTCCCCGACAGCGTCATCGCCTCGGTCAGCGCCACCCGTTCGGCAAGCGTCATGCCGCGGAAGAACACCGCCATGGCGAAGGCGGCGGCCTGGCCCTCGGTCACGTCGCCGCTGGTGAGCCCCGCGATGAACGCGCCGATTTCGGAGGCCGTCAGTTCGCGTCCGTCGCGCTTCAAGCGGATGATTTCCTGCGGAAGGATCATGAGGGTTTGGCCTCGTAGGAGCGAATGAAGGCGCGCAGCAGGCTCTTGAAGCGGTCGGCGGCGAGTCTGGCGTATTCCTGGGTCTCGTCGTGGCTCGGGTCGCCGCCGGCGAGCCCGGCCGCGTAGTTGGTCACGACCGAGACGGCGGCGACGCGCAATCCCGCGCGCCGGGCGAGGATCACCTCGGGAACGGTCGACATGCCGACGAGATCGGCCCCGAGCGTGCGCGCTGCGCGGATCTCTGCCGGCGTCTCGAAGCTCGGGCCCGAGAACCACATGTAGACGCCC
The DNA here is from genome assembly GCF_052145395.1 of Roseiarcus sp. NCBI lineage: Bacteria > Pseudomonadati > Pseudomonadota > Alphaproteobacteria > Hyphomicrobiales > Roseiarcaceae > Roseiarcus > Roseiarcus sp. The sequence continues at coordinate 5,934 of NZ_JBKQOT010000573.1, read as the reverse complement.
TCGTGCAGCTCGACGTTGGACGTGCGTGCGGCGCGATGCAGCATCTCGATCAGGTCCGGATCATAGGCGCGGGTCAGCGGCACGAACCGGTCGGCGCCGGGGTGGCCGATCAGGGGGTTCGCTCCGGAGAAGTTGATGTGGTCGGTGATCGCGACCAGCGACGGCGGCCGCCATTCCGTGTTGAGCCCGCCGGCGGCGTTCGTCAGAAGAAGCGTCTCGCCGCCGAGGCTCTTGAAGGTGTCGATGGCGACCCGCATGACGCCCGCGTCGCCGCACTCGTAATAGTGGCCGCGCCCCTGGAAGAGCGCGACGCGCTTGCCCTCGACTGCGCCGACGACGAGCCGCCCGGCGTGGCCCTCGACGCTCGGAACCGGAAAGCCCGGGAGTTCCGAATAGGCGACGGCGACCGCGTCGGCCGCCTCGTCGGCGAAGGGGCCGAGACCCGAGCCGAGGACGATGCCGAGCGAAGGCAGGGTCTCGAGGCCGTGCTTCTTGAGGGCGACGATCGCGCCTCCAAAATCCTGATCCATGCGGCGGCTCCTTGGTGAAGTTGATCCTTCCCTCTTCTGCGAGGGAAGGCGGCGCGAAGCGCCGGAAGAGGCGCTCTGCGCCGCTCGTTCAACGTTCATCGCGCCCGAGTGTGCCAAACGCAGCGCGCATTTCTTCCTCCGGTAGGTCGCTCTCACCCCTTCAAATGCCCCGGCCCGAACGATTCCGGCAACAGCGCCGATAGCCGGAAGGTCGCGCGCACCCCCTCCGGGCCGGCGACGTGGACGACGGTCCTGTCGTCGGCGAATTCGCGGATGCGCTGGCGGCAGCCGCCGCAAGGCGTGCACAGCGCGTCGCCGTCGCCGACGACGCAGATTTCCGCGATGCGCCGCTCGCCCGCAGCCGCCATGGCGGCGATGGCGCTCGTCTCCGCGCACCAGCCCTCGGGATAAGCGGCGTTCTCGACATTGCCCCCGGCGTAGATCGCCCCGTCGGGCGTGCGCAGCGCCGCCCCGACGCGAAATTTTGAATAAGGCGCGTGGGCCTTGACCTGCGCGGCCCTGGCGGCGGCGAACAGCTCGGTGAGCGGGTCAGCGTTCCTTGACATAGGGGATTCCCGAGGCGCGCGGCGGGATCGCCTTGCCGATGAAGCCCGCGAGCAGGATGACGGTCAGCACGTAGGGCAGAGCCTCGATCGCCTGCACCGGCACCGGGCCGATCACCGGCAGTTCGACGCCCTGCAGCCGGATCGCCACAGCGTCGAGGAAGCCGAACAGAAGGCATGTGGCGAGGGCCGGCCACGGCCGCCATTTGGCAAAGACGAGCGCCGCGAGGGCGATGAATCCGCGTCCCGCCGACATGTGCGGCTGGAAATAGGCCTCCTGCGACAGCACAAGATAGACGCCGGCCAAGCCCACCAGCACGCCGCAGATGACGACCGCACTGTAGCGCAACGCCCGCACCGAAATGCCCGCCGTGTCGACGGCCGCCGGATTCTCGCCGACCGCGCGCAGCCGCAGGCCGAACCGGGTGCTGTAGAGCGCCCAATACGTGAGCGGGACCATCAGGAAAGCGACGTAGGTGATGAGGTCGTGGCCGGAGATCAGGTGCTGATAGATCGGCCCGACGATCGGGACCGCGCCGATCTCCCGCACGAAAGGCCATTCGATAGTGGCGAACTGCGCCGTATCGGGCAGTTGCGGCGTGCGGCCGCCTTGCTGCCAGATGGCGTTGCCGATCAGCGCGGTGAGCCCGTCGGCGACCATGTTGATCGCGGTGCCGGAGACGATCTGGTTGGCCCGCTGGTCGATCGAGGCGTAGCCGTGAATGAGCGAGAAGACGATGGTCGAGGCGACGCCGAGCGCGAGCCCGGCCCAGACGCTGCCGGTGAAGGTGGCCCCCACGGCCGAGCCGAAGGCGCCGACGAGGATCTTGCCTTCGAGGCCGATGTCGACCACGCCCGAGCGCTCGGACCATAGCCCCGCCAGGCACGCGAGGATCAGCGGAATGGCGAGCCGGATTCCCGAGGCGAAGACCACGATGAAGGCGTCGAACCCTTCCATGGCGCGGCCCTCAGATCGGCGGCTGGGTCGTGCGCCGCGCGAGCAGCGTCGCGACCGGGCGGCGGAACATGTGCTCGAGCGCGCCCGCGAACAGCACGACGAGGCCCTGGATCACCACGATCATGTCGCGGCTGATCTTCGGCTTGTCGAAGGCGAGCTCGGCCCCGCCCTGATAGAGCATGCCGAACAGGATCGCGGCGAGGATGATGCCGACCGGATGCGCCCGGCCCATCAGGGCCACCGCGATGCCGACGAAGCCGAAGCCCGCGGTGTATTCGAGGATGAGCCGGTGCTCCTCGCCCAGGATCACGTTGACCGCCATGCCGCCCGCGAGCGCGCCCGAGAGCAGGGTCGAGACGATGACCACGCGCTTCGGCGAAATGCCGCCGTAGACCGCCGCGGTCGGATTGGCGCCGACGGTGCGGATCTCGTAGCCGAGCCGGGTTCGCCAGATGAGAAGCCAAACGACCAACGCCGCCGCGAGCGCGAGCAAGAAGGAAAGGTTGAACGGCGTGACAGGCCAGTGGACGCCGAAATAAGCCAGGATTTCATGGAACTGCGGAACGCGGCCGGTTTCGGGAAACGCCGCGGTCTCGGCGTTCATCTGGCCCGGCACGCGCAGCACGTCGACGAGCAGGTAGCCCATGATGGCTGATGCGATATAGTTGAACATGATCGTCGTGATGACGATGTGGCTGTCGCGGTAGGCCTGCAGATAGCCCGGGATTGCCGCGAAGGCCGCGCCGAACAGGGCCGCAGCGAAGATCGCTGCGACGACCAGCGCATAGCCCGGAAGGAAGCCGAGGTGGAGCGCGGCGAGCGCCGCCCCAAGGCCCGCGATATAGGCCTGCCCCTCGACGCCGATGTTGAACAGGCCCGCATGGAAGCAGAGCGCCACCGCGAGGCCGGTGAAGATGAAGCTCGTCGCGTAATAGAGCGTGAATCCGATGCCTTCGAGATCGCCGAGCGCGCCGGTGATCAGGATCTGCACCGCCTCCAGCGGGTTCTCGCCGATCGCCAGCACGACGAAGCCCGAGATGATGAAGGCGGCCGCGACGTTGATCAGCGGAATGAGCGCGACGTCGGCCCATTGGGGCAGGGGCTTGAGAGGCGCACTCACGCGGCGCGCTCGCTGACGCCGGCCATCAGGAGGCCGAGGTCCTGGGCGTTGGTTTCCTCCGGTCTCCTCTCGCCTGTGATGCGCCCGCCGCACAGCACGATGATGCGGTCGGACAGGGCGAAGATCTCGTCGAGCTCGACCGACACCAGCAGCAGCGCCTTGCCGGCGTCGCGCTGGGCGACGATGCGCTTGTGGATGAACTCGATCGCGCCGATGTCGACCCCGCGGGTCGGCTGGCCGACCAGCATGATCTTCGGATTGCGCTCGATCTCGCGCGCCAGCACCAGCTTCTGCTGGTTGCCGCCCGAGAAATTGGCGGTCTTGAGCAACGGCGCGCGGGGCCGCACGTCGAACGCCTCCATCTTCTTGTCCGCGTCGGCGATGATCGCCTTGCGGTCGTAGAGCAGCCCCTTGCCGTAGACCGGCTCGTACTGGAAGCCGAGCATCGCGCTCTCGCAGGCCTCGAACGGCATGACGAGGCCGACGCGGTGCCGGTCTTCAGGCACATGCCCGACGCCAATGAGCCGTTCGTCGTGCGGATTGCGATTGGCGAAGGGGATGGGCTTCCCGTCGATCAGGATTTCTCCGGCGCTCAAGGGGCGGATGCCGGCGAGCGCCTCGAGCAGCTCCGACTGGCCGTTGCCGGCGACGCCCGCAACGCCGAGGATCTCACCCTCTCGCAGCGTGAAGGAGACGCCGTCGACCCGGACCACGTCGCGGTCGTCGCGCACGACGAGGTCCTTCGCCTCGAGCACCACTCTGCCGGGATGCGCCGCGCCCTTGTCGATCTTGAGGATCACCTTGCGCCCGACCATGGCGTCGGCGAGTTCGGGCGGCGAGGTCAAGGCGGTGTCGAAGGTCGCGACCATCTCCCCGCGCCGCATGACGGAGACGCGGTCGGTGAGGGTCACGATCTCGCGCAGCTTGTGGGTGATGAAGATGATGGTCTTGTTCTGGCTCTTTAGCACCCTGAGCATCTCGAACAGCTGGTCGGCCTCGGCGGGGGTGAGCACCGCGGTCGGCTCGTCGAGCACCAAAATTTCCGCGCCGCGCACAAGCGCCTTGAGGATCTCGACCCGCTGCTGCAGGCCGACCGACAGTTCTCCGACGATCGCCTCCGGGTCGACCTCGAGGCCGTATTCCTTGCCGAGCTCGGCGAGACGCATGCGGATGGCGCTCGCGCCACGCGCGAGCAGCGGGCCGCCCTCGGCGCCGAGCATAACGTTCTCGAGCACGCTGAGCGGCGGCACAAGCATGAAGTGCTGGTGCACCATGCCGATGCCGCAGTCGATCGCCTCGCGCGACGAGCGGATGCGCACGGGCCGACCGTTGACGCGGATCTCGCCCGAGTCGGCTTCGTAGAAGCCGTAAAGGATCGACATCAGCGTCGACTTGCCGGCGCCGTTCTCTCCGACGATGCCGTGGATGACGCCGCGCTCGACGCGAAGGTTGACGTTCTTGTTGGCGTGAACCGGGCCGAAGCTCTTGTTGATGCCGATGAGCTCGATGGCGGGAGGCGCCCCGCCGGCCGCAGATGTCACGCGATGCTCCTGACGGTCAGGATTCAAGGGACCCCGCTGGCGGCGCAATCGGCCGGCCCGCGAGGAGCGTCGTCGTTCCGTCGATCCCCGCGCCGGCGTCGAAATCGGCCGGTCTGCGCAGTGCGGGGAACGGGATCAGCGCAAGCGCCTTACATCGGGCACTTGTTGTCGGACATATAGTCGTGGATTTGAATCTTTCCGGAGATGATGTCCGCCTTGATCGCGTCGAGCTTGGCCTTGATCTCAGGCGTCAGCAGGCTCTTGTTGTACTCGTCGATGGCGTAATCGACCCCGCCGTCCTTCAGGCCGAGGACCTGAATGCCCGGCTTCCATATGCCGTCCTTAGCGTCCATGAACGACTTGTAGGTCGCGACGTCGACGTGCTTGAGCGCCGAGGTGAGGACCTTGCCTGGGAACATGTAATCCTGGTCGGAGTCGACGCCAATCGACAGCTTTCCGGCATCAGCGGCCGCTTTGAGCACGCCCTGTCCGGTCGAACCCGCCGCAGCGTAGACGACGTCGGCGCCGCGGTCGATCTGGGACTTAGCGAGTTCGCCGCCCTTGACCGGGTCGTTCCAGGCGGCCGGCGTCGTGCCGGTCATGTTGGCGAACACCTCGTCCTTGCCGTCAGAGGCGTATTTGACGCCCTGGGCGTAGCCGCACTCGAACTTGGAGATGAGAGGAATGTCCATCCCGCCGACGAAGCCGACCTTGCCGGTCTTGGACACCATGGCGGCAAGCGCGCCGACCAGGAACGAGCTTTCCTGCTCCTTGAACACGATCGACTGCACGTTGGGCTTGTCGACCACCATGTCGATGATGCCGAACTTGGTGTTGGGGAACTCGTCGGCGACCTTGCCGAGCGCGGTCGCCCAGGCGAAGCCGACCGTCATGATCGGCGAATAGCCGTCCTTGGCGAACTTGCGCAGAACCTGCTCGCGCTGGGCGTCGTTCTGGATCTCGAGGTCGCGGAACGCGACGCCGCTGTCCTTGGAGAACTTGGTCGCGCCGTTGAACACGCCTTCATTGAAGGATTTGTCGAATTTGCCGCCAAGATCGTAGACGACGGCCGGCTTGATGTCGGCGGCGAAGGCGGCCGTACACGCGATGAGGCTGCAACCGACCAGCGCGGCGGTCATGAACTTGGATGTGCGACCGAACATTCTCTACCTCCCGGTGCTGGCGACGGCCGACATCCGGCAGGCGCCACAAAAGCTGACCG